>JBDLKA010000003.1:0-93416 GCA_039714075.1 Candidatus Krumholzibacteriota bacterium
CGGCCATGGTTATCCACGAAGTCGAAACGGCTTTCCACTATTCCCAGGATATTGGTGACCGAAAGGGAATAGACCGTACTGCCGGCAACATCGTCCAGTGGACCGATATCACTCCAAGTCGCCAGGGAATCATAAAGAACGATGTTCGGGTCGTCGGCGCGAAGATGACCGGTGATATCATCGGCCATGCCGGCCCCGAAGTTTTTCAGCCGGGCCGTGATGCGGATCCTTTCCCCCATATCGATGAGGCCGTTTCCGTTGCCGTAGGTCGTGTCTTCCCAGTTCATGGAAACGACTTCCACTTTCGGGGCTTCAACGACGACCGACCACTTGGATACGAAGGTGTCCACGCCATCGGTGACATCCAGTTGGAAAGTTACTTTGGCGGCATCCCGGATATCGGGGAGGAACTGCACCAGGAATGGGCTCTGGCCCACGGTGGTTCCGCCCGCCCCGACGGCGGGGAAGGAGGCCGTGTCGGTCAGGATGACCACCGTGGTGTCGGCGGTGCTCAGCACCCCGGTCATGCCCGCCAACCCGGACCCGCCCGTTTCCAGGAGGGTGGCGAAAAGTTCCACGGTCTCGCCGGCCTCGACGGTCAGGTTGTTGTTGCCGACGGTTCCGCCGGTCCCGTCATCGTTTACCGTCATCTCGGAAAGAGCCACATAGCCGCCGCCGGCGGTCACGGGGATCTGCTGGACTTCCATGGCCAGGTTCTTGCCCGTCACCGACACCGTCGCGTCGCCGGTATTGGTGGGCAGGAAATCGAGATCGACCTGACCTGTGGCGTCCGTCAGGCCGTAGACATGGCTTTCCCCGTCCTTGGCGATGCAGACCAGGGCGTCTTCCACCGGGGATCCGCCCTCGGTAACCGTAAAACTGACAGTCTGGGGGCCGAGGCCCAACCCGGCGGGGGCACCCAAGGCGGTCGCGGCGGGGCTGCCGCTCCAGATGGGCAAGGTGGGATCGCCCAGCAGGGTGTAGTTCTCGAAAGTCCAGCGATCCACGTAATTGGCGTCCGTCAGGCCGATGTAAGGCAACCGGCTGAGGGCGATAAGCCTGCCCACCCGCATTTCACCTGTGCAATAGAGAAGGTCGAAGAATTCCTGCTGGTAGTTGTTGGCGTTGTTGGGGAAGGCCGCCCGCACCGATCCCACCGAACAGATGGAACCACCGTTGGGATTCTGAACGAACCGCTCCAGGAGACAGGAATTGTCAAAGGCGGCCGAGGCGCAGTTCAGGGCGTAGATCATGAAAAGGTTGTCGCCGTTGGTAAGCTGGTCGGCATCCGTGGTCATGAAGTTGGCGTCGGCGACGGACATGTTGAAATAGAAGCCGTGCCCGATCTGGTTCAGGATGCCGTAACGCCCGGAATTGAGGGTGTCGATCAGGGCCGACCGGGAAAGCTGGGTATCCCAGGGATACAGCGTGTCGGTCTGGTACATCCTCATGTATTCCATATCGGTGCATGGGATGATGGAATCGTTGACCTGCTGATCGGCGTACTGGGCGCCGTCGAGAATGATGTAATCCCCTTCGGGGTAGTCCTCGGGGAACAGGACTTCAGCCGCAAACAGGGCGCGATTCGCCCAATCGGCCGTTACATCAGCGGATTCATAGGATATGACCTTGTTCACGAACACAGTGGCGGCGGCCGGTGTGCTGACGGTGGCTCGACCGACATACACTTCCTCGGCGAAATCGACCAGGTCGCCCGGGAAGCCGGTGGCGGCGGGTTGACCGTAATCCGAATCCCCGTCGTCGTTCCAGTTGCCGTCAAGACAGGCAAAATAGAGATCACACGGAATGGAAGTGTAACCATTGGTGGGATAGAAGGAGTTGTCGATGTACCGGGGAGGCAGGATATCGGAGTCCCCCCCCAAAAGGACGTACTCCACCCCCCACTTCTGGTAGGCATCCAGGATATACATGCGCATGGTTTCCTGGATGTCGGCCCCGTTCCGGTAGTTGGCCGCGATGAATTCCTTCGTGGTCACGATCGTGGGCAAACCCAGGGAGGTCTTGAAATCGGCCAGGGCCTGGAACTCGGCCTTCATGTCGTCATTGGTGATGATGAGGTAGGTTACGCCGCTACCCTTGAGAGTGGGCGTCTGGCCGGGTTCGAAAGCAGCGGACTTTTCCTCGATCTCGATGCCGTTGTCCCGATCGTAGCCGGAGATGACTTCCGGGTTGGCCACGAGATCGGCCAGCACCCTGGCGTTTTCCTCGGCTTCGCCCGGAACCAGCCTCTGCCGGACGGCCATGGTTCGCGGATCGATGGTCCGGCCGGTATCCAGCCGCACGGCAAAACGGTCCAGGAATTCCAGTTCCACACCGTCGGAGGTCTTGATTTCACGAACGGGATAGACGCTCACGGTGACCAGCCGGTACCCGCGCCAGAGGTGGTTTCCCGTGTAGTCGCCCCAGGACGAGGGAAAGGCATCACCTTCGCGATTCATGGTGGTATAGGTGACCATGTCGCCTGTATCGGAAAAATGCGGCGGGGCCACCGCGGTCGGGTTCTTGAGGGATTCCCGGTGCGTTTCCAGGGGCTCGATCCACAACTGGTCCACCTTCGTGTCGGCGGGCACCAAAAGGACCAGGTCACGGACCGGCAACTGCGGCAGGCCCGGCTCGGTCAGGGAACGGGTCCCGTCCAGAACGGGAAACCGGACACCCTGGGAATCAGCGTCCCAGCCGAGGTCTTCAACCCGGAAGCCGCCTTCATGGATGACCTGGCCACCGGAGGCCGTGGCCGCACCCGGAGCCCACAAAATGGATCCGGCGAGGAAAACGGAAAAAACCAGAACAAGGGGAACAATTCGGAATAAACGATAGGTCGGACGAAGAGGGCGAACTCCGAAAACTGACATGCGGGGCCTCCAGATCGGGCGATAGGTGCTTTGGGGGCCTCAGTTGTGGGCGAGTCCCAGCGCTACCGGCGATGACACGGATGTTGGCGAGGATCTGAACAGCTCTCAATCTTTTGAACCATCTGAACCTCAGGGTCATGAACTACGATGCCAAATCTTTCCCCGGGTCCGTGGAATCCCGCAGGACGGTGACCGAGGGAATTGTTGCGCGTTAGCCTTGGCTGTCCGAGAGACCTCCCAAAAGCTCCTGTTGTGACCCTGAATACTGTAAAACGCGCCGGAAAACGCGCTTATGAATAGGACAGGAAAAGCCGCATATACTTACGGCATCAAGCGGAAATAACTATACCACAAACGTAGCAATTGGTCAATGCCGCAAAACCAATCCCTATTGGCATTAAATTGATTTAATCTTGCCAATTTCCCAGTGTTTGGACAAACAGGAAATATTGCGCTTTTGATTTCATAAAATATAAGAGGTTGTCACGGAACAAGATCATAGGTGACCCCAGCCGGCAGCGATACCAGCAGACCCTCCTCGAAAGTGCGTTGGTCACCCCGTGCTGCGGCGGCACGGGTGAGGGCGGCCCCGGGAACCTCCAGAACCCGCAGGCTGCGGGTGGCGTTGCGCAGGATCACCACACCGCCTTTGACCCTCCAACTGGTCCCGGAACCATTGAGTTGGGCTATTTCATGATCCGTCAGGAATACCGGGGCCTCGGATTGGTTGCCCGCCACGAGGTCCAGATACCGGTCCAGGGCGGCGAGTCCCGTTTCAACGAGGGCGGCATCGGTATGGGCGAAATTTATCCGGTGGCTTTCCACGATGGCCGGCTGGCCCGCCGCCCAGGCACTTCGTGTTTCGGCAACACACTGCAGGACCACCGCCCCCGGGTCCGGGGCCTGAACCGGTTCCAGGCGGCAATTCCTTTCCAGGTATGTCCGTTCGGGATGGGCAAACCGGTCCCAGTGACGCTCGAGGTATTTCCGCAGACGACCGGATTTACCCACTCCCCAGGCGGCATTTATCTGTTCCCGTTTCCCTTGGATCACCCGCAGATTGCGGCTGCTCCACATATCCTCCATCCGGGCATCCCAATGGTAGTCAGGGGCGATGACGGAATTTACCGGACGGCCGAACAAGACCTGGAAACAAGCCAGGGAACCATCCAGATCCTCGGCCAGGTCCGGGTTGTGGCGCCAGGCTCCCAGTTCCCAGGCGCGATCGCTGCCCGGAAACAGCATGATGCCCCTGCCGGTCACCGTGCGGGCGAAATCCCCGGCCAGGGCCTCCTGCATCCTGAGGTCGGGATCATAGTGCCAGGTGCCGTGGTATTCGGGGTACCAGGTACCACCTTCGATCCCCGCGGCCACGGCTTCCCAGAGACCGGGACGCCGATAGGCAGGAGGCAGATCCGGCAGGTCACGGCGGACCCACCCGTCCTGCTCATGGGAAAGGGAAGACATGATGTAATTGGGCTGCAGCACGGCCGGATGCCCATCACGGCCGACGTGGGACGCGAGAACCCGGTTCAAGCGGCCCACCATGCTGCTGTCCTCGAGAGTCGACAGCCAATAGGCCTCGGGAATAGCTCCATACTTCAGCAGCTTTCGGTCCAGGCCAGCCCAGGAATCCTGATCGGGCACGAAACCCGCCAGCCCCCAATCGTCACTTTCGATGGCGATGGCCCGGAGCGATTGCCAGCAAACGGCGCTGCGCGTTCCCCCGAAGAGAAAGGAAGCGGCGACCAATCCACCCACCAGGAAAACCAACGGGAGGACGATTTTGAAGGCTTGCCTCAATGTCCCGTTCCTTTCGCCTCGGCCGTGGCCCGAGCCCACCAGTAATGCCCGGGATCAAGACCGTACTGACCGATGTTCCGGGCCAAACGTGCGGGTTCTCCCCCGGATTGCCGGCCGGGCCCCAGCATTTCCAACACGGGCCCGGTCGCGATGGCCTGCCGATTGCGGACCAGCCCGAATTCCCACCCGTCCCGTGTCCGGAAAGCCGAACTGCGACCCTGGAATTCCTCCAGGGAGATCAAGGCCCCCCGGGATTCGGGAAGCAGCCGGGCCAGGAAAACCTGAAGGTCGCGGTAATTGACTTTCCCCGGGGAATCGGTCCCCGGTTCATCCTCGAATATGAAAAGGGAACCGCCCGGTTTCAACAATTCCAGCCACCGGTCCAAAAAGGAAAAATCGGCCGGCGCCGGCAGCATGTGCCGCAGGAGGTTCGGGACCACCAGGAGATCCAGAGACCCGGACGCCACCGGGGGTGATCCAGCTTCCCCGACGACTTCAGCGACCGTACCGCCACCGGGGCCGATCCGATCCAGGCCCCAGCAGGCGATGCCGAGGCCGGACAGGACATCGCGAAAACGACCGTCACCGCAGCCGAATTCCATGATCTGGGATGTGGGGGAATCCAGGCTGCGGCAAATATCAGTGAATATCCTTGGCAGGGGAGTGAATGACATCCGGACCTTCCTCCACCACCGTTTCGTTGCCCGAGGTCCCCTCCAGCAGGATGCCTTTGGCCTGAGCCACCTTGGCCCTTTCGGCCTGGAGGTCGATAATGTCGGCGACGTCCTGGCCGACCTGGCCGGCCAACTTGTCCAGACGGTCATCAAACCCCAGGGCATAGAAAAGTTCGGTGAACAGGTCGAGACCGTGCTTGCGGTTCTGCAGATGCCGCAGGGCGCCCAACTGGCCGGCCCACATCCACAGGCCCATGGCGGGCAGCCCCAGCCAGGCCAGACCCAAAAAATCGCTCAGGGCGAACAGGGTGGTCCCCACGGTCACCAGCAGAAGGCAGGAAACAGCGCCCGCGGGCGAGAAACCCAGGCGCAGCAACCGGTGGTGCAGGTGGAAATCATCGGCCAGGAAGATGGATGAGCGCCGGCGGTAGCGGCGGACGATGGTGGTTCCGGTGTCCCAGATGGGGACGATCATCGGCGCAATCATCACCGGCAGGCTGATGGGAACCTTCTGGCTCAGATTCAGCAGCAGGCTGGCCAGAACCAGGCCCATCCACATGCTGCCCGAATCCCCCAGGAAGATCTTCCGCTTGCTGATGTTCCAATAGAAGAAGGCCACCGTGGCGCCACACAAGGTGGCGGCGAAAAGGGTGGAGAACATTTCCCCGACAGCCAGGGAGATGACCATCAGGGCGATGGCCGCCACGATACTGATGCCGCTGGCCAGACCGTCCAGGCCATCGATGAGATTCATGGAATTGATGAATCCCAGATACCAGAACAGGGTGAAGGGCCAGGCCCAGCCCCCCAGTTCGATGGAGCCTATGAGCGGCAGGACCACCGTGTCCAGGCGTTGCCCGAACAGCATCAGCCCGACGATGACGATGAGCTGCCCGTAGAGCTTTTTCTCGGCGTGGATGCCGAAGCGGTCATCCCCGACACCCAGGGCGAGAATGCAGACCCCGGCGCCGATCAGGATGCCCAACCACGACCAAGGCAACGCCGTGCGTAAAATGACGTTTTCCAGGAAGAAAAGGGCGCAGAAGAAGGAAATGAAGATGGCCATGCCGCCGGTGCGGGGCACGGGTTCACGATGAGGACGCCGGTAACCGGGGTGATCAACGATTTCCGTCAAAAAACCCAGGTTCCTGAAATGGGGCTGGACCAACCACGACATCAGAAACGCCGCGGTAAAACCAAGTGCAGCTACAATCCCCAGGTCCACGATTCCTCCTTGAAGCATCCCTGTTTCCCGATAGTCACTGTTTATTTTATTCAACAGGAGCAAATTACAGTATCAGCCCCCGGCGGGCAATCCTTTTTTATCTTGATAAATATCAAGCATTTCATGGTAAACAGCAACTGTTTGTTCGGCCGTCCGGCTCCAGGTCAGTTCCCGGGCCCGGGTCCGCCCCCCGGTGGCCAGCTTCCGGCGCAAGTCCTCGTCAAAGGCCAAATTGGCCAATCCCGCGGCAATTTCGGCCGTATTTTCCGGATTCACCAGGAGAGCCTTGCCCCCGGCGACCTCCGCGGTTCCGCTCCGGTCGGAAGTCAGGACCGGCAGGCCCGCCGCCATGGCTTCGAGAATGGGCAGGCCAAAACCCTCATCCAGCGACGGAAAGACAAGCGCCCGCGCCCGGCAATAGAAGTTCCACAGCTCGTCGAGGCCACAATAGGCAACCACCGTCAACCTGCCGCCGGCCTCCAGTTGGGCTATTTTTGTCCGCAACCGGGATTCCTTCCACCCGCGGCCGCCGACAAGCACCAGATCGGGCACCGAGTCCGGCGGCTGGGCCCGAACCTCGTCACTGGACAAAAAGGATTCGTAGGCATCCAGCAGGCGGGACAGGTTCTTGCGTGGTTCCAGCGTGCCGACAAAGAGAAAATAAGGGCGACCGGCTGCCTGGTCGGGGATCTTCTCCGCGCACGAACGCTCCCGGACCCAACGCGGGGTGCCGTGCAGGGTCACGTGGATCTTGGCGCCCACCTGCGGGAAAAAGTCCACCGTGCGCGAAGCGGTGGCCCGGCTGTTGGCCACAACCGCGTCCGCCTTGGCCAGGCTGCGCGGCACAAGCCACCTGTAGTAGCTGAGGCGCGGTTCCTCGATGGTCTCGGGAAAAAACCGCCAGGCAAGATCGTGCACCGTTGCCACCAAGGGAACGGGACACCGCAACGGCACCAGGAACTGCAGGCAGTGCAGAAGGTCTCCCCCGAGCCTTTTGACCAGGCCGGGCAGCATGAACTGGGTGAACACCGCCTTCCGGAAAGCCCCCCCACGCGCCCGGGGACATTCCACGACACGCCAGCCGGGGCGGCCATCCAGATCATGAAACAATTCCCGCCTGGTGGTCAGGACCGAAAAATCGAGACCACGATCCTGTTCCGCAAGAGCTGCGCAGAGGTCCAGGATCCCGCGGCCGGTCCCGGTGGGGTTGGGTCGGACCTGAAGGGCTTCCAGGATGACGCGGGGCCGACGATTCATGATTCCGTTTCTCCCGGGCCGGGCGGATTCGGCGGGTCAGCCTGGAGTTCCGGATCGGCCAGCAGGGCCATCATCAATCCCAACGAAACCCAGATGTGCGGCAGGTTGTACTGGGAAAATGTCAGAAGTTGCAACCAGACCCCCGCCCCGCAAACGGCGACCGCCAAAACCAGGCGTCCCTTCCGCCGCGGGTCACTTCCGCTGTTTGTTTCCGGGTCGGGAAGAGCAATCCAGCGCTGCCGGATCCCCCGGACCAGCCCGGCTACCCAGCCGCAGAATACGAGGAATCCCACCAGGCCGGTTTCGCACAGGACAAGGAGGGGGAAATTGTTGACCACCGGCCAGGTGAACTGGCTTTGCAGGCCCATCGGATCCACCAGGGCCGGAAAATGCCAACCGAATTGGCCCCACCCGATCCCTACGACGGGACTCAACAGGAAGGCGCGCCACGCGGCCTGCATGCTGTACAGGCGGGTCAGATTGGACCAGTCCTGCTGACTGAAGGTCTGAATCAGCCGGCGAAAAGGGAACAGCACGCCGTCCCAGCCCGCGGCCAGGCCCACCAGGGGAACGGCCACCAGCAGAGCCGCCAACCCGCCGACGAACATTTTGGCCTGCCGCGATTCAAATCCGAATAGTCCCCGGCGGACCTCGCCCCGGAGACTGAACATCATCACCAGGACCAGGGCAATCTGCCCCATGAAACCCAGCCAGGCCCCGCGCGACCAGGTGCCCAGCAGCAGAAGCAGAAGGGCACCGGCCAGCCACCTTCTGGCTTGGGACGACCAGACCGGAACAAGAGTCAGCGGCCACAGGAAAAGCAGGTAATTGCCCAGGTAAAGCGGTTCGCAGATCGTTCCGCGCAGGCGGGGAACGTGACGGAAGGAGTCCCCGAGATAAAGTTCGCCCGACCCCGAGAGGATGGACGGGTTGGAGGTAAAGATACCATCAAGCCAACCAAAACCCGGCAGGGAATGGAAATAGTGCGCACCCTGGAAAAAGCCGTAAAGAACCTGCAGCGATCCTCCGAGCAGCAGCAGTTTCATGGTCCACCGCCAACGTTCCGTGCCGCGGGTCCACACGGCCGGCCAGAGGGCGAAAAATGCCATGATGGCCAATTGCACCAACTGCTTGCCGAACCGCCCCACCGTTTCGCCGACCGGTTCGCCGACGGGAGCCGCCCACAAACCCGCCAGGGAAAGCAACACACTGAGCAGGACAGCTCCGGTTCCGAACATCCACCACCTGCGCAATGCGGGCCGCAGGGAAACCGGGCAGCAGGATCGCCAGTCACCGCAACGCAGACGATCGACCGTGGCGCACAGGACAGCGGCGGCAAGCAACGCCCATGACGGCTGCAGTCCGCCCCCCCAATCCCTGCCGGTAACAAGTTTCAGGACACCCGCACCGGACCAGGGCAGTGTCACCAGGGCAGCCCCGTAAAAAAAGGTGGCGCAGCGGGCCGGCATCACGAACCCCGCCTCTCGCCTGATTTCATGCGGGCACGCCGCAGCAGGACGATGATCAGGAGGGTCATGCCCGCCAAAAGGAGAAGTCCCGACTTGGACGCCGGTAGCCCGCTCGCCGGGCGGCGATACCGGATCACGGCCCCGCGAACTTCCAGTTCACCGCCGGTCAACTGCAACTCCAGCAGGCCGTCGGTCAAAACAACCGGTTCCGACACGGGAAAGATCCCATCCCGGATGACAAGACTGCCACTGGAACCCGATCCGGCCAAAAATTCGGTACAGGGAATCCCGAGGTCCCACCTGCCGAAATCCTCGGCTATGACAGGATCGAAAATGGTCAGGCGCCCTTCGTCCCAGATCAATGACCTGGTCCCGGGATCCGCACCGGTATCCCACGCGAATCCGGCAGCCGAATCCCGGGCGGCTTCAATGACCAGATAACCTGGTTGCCCCAGATTGTGGGTTTGATCGGACTGGGCCGGGGAAAGACAGGGGGAACCGACCACCAGAAAAACCAATACACAACGGCGGACGGCGGCCCGGGACACGCGACCCCTCACCTGGCTGGAAGTCAACATTCGGCCAGACCCGACATCATGGTCACGGCCAGGCGGCGCCACAGGGAATCGGGATCATCCGCCCGGGGAAAATTGGCGACCAGGTTGTCCTGTCCGGACACCGGACTTATCCCCAGGGGGATCCCGGCGCAGACTCTTTCCACCAGGCCCGCAATGCGAGCCAGGTTTTCGGGATCGTCCCCGGGCGAGACCGCATTGCGGATTTCATCGAGCCATCCCGGCCGGCCGGCGGATGACCAGGCATCGGGGAACAAGAGGATTTCCATCCGGCCGGGTTCGATCACTTCGGCAAGACGGCCCAGGGAATAATAGGTGCCCAACCGCTGAGCCTCCTTTTCCTGCAGACACCAGACGAGGCCGCCGGAAAGGCTCACCGCCGGCGGACCGGCCGAGGGCGCCGCCGACAAGGCCTCCAGGTGGGAAAGTTCCACCGGCCCCATGCACCCCAGGTGATTCCAGCGGATTTCCCCAACCGTCCCTGATTGGGGCGCTGCCGTTACGGCACCGGCAGATCGGGCAGGAGATTCAGTGGAAACGGTCCAGGTGTTCCGGTGTCTTGCCGGAGGATCGGCCTGGACCCGGGACATCCCCCCATTGGATCTGAAATAGGTTCCAACCGACCAGCGGACCTGGGGGTCTTCGCCGAGAGTGGCGGGTCCGGGAGAACCAAGAGCCAAACCGGCCGCCGCAAAGGCCGAGATGGCAGCGCCCCCCGGCGCGGCCACGGTGCAATGGAAATGATCCCGGCCGGATTTTCCGACAGCTTCAGGGCGACCTTCCTCAAGGAAAAGGTGGGCAATGGAGGAAATGTGATGGGGCCGTCGGGGATCGGCCCCGGAATCGGTTCGCGCCATGGTGAAATATTCTCCAAGCAGTCCGCAGGCGGACTGTCCTTGCCGGCTTACGCCTGAATCAGGTTCCCGCCTCCGCGGCGAAAACTTCTCAGGTGACGACGACCAAACTGTTGGCACCGCCGAATTCATTGGCCACCGTCCGGCTGTTGTGGGGATCCGGCAGCCAGCAGCCGTCGACGATGAATCGGTACTCGTGTTCCCCGCGCTCGAGATCGAGGTGACATTCCCACATGCCGTCCTCACGCTTGTTCAGGGGCAGACCCTTGGCGGACCAGTCACAGAAGGAACCCGTGATCCTTACGGTCCGGGCACTCGGGAAATCGGATTCGAACCGAACTCCGGCCTGGGATACGGCCGGCCCGTGCAGAAGGGCGGACCAGTGATCAAGGGCGACCACTTCCAGGGCGACTTCCTGGTCGAGCAGTTCCCGGGCCAGGTGCCGGAAGTCGAAGGCGGCCCGGCATTCCGGATCCAGTTTGGCGACCGAAACACCCAGGACGGCGGCTTCCTTGGTCTTCACGGTATGGTGAATGACCGAGTCCAGGAGTTCACTCTCGTAAAGCTCCTCCAACTCCGCCATGACCGAACGCACGAAGCGGGGCCGCGTATCGAAATCCGACATGAGGATACGCGGGACGACGTCATGCCCCTTCTTGTCCCGCAGGACCGCGAGGGTTTCGCGCATCTTGCGCACGGCCTGCAGTCCGTAACCGCTGGGATCCACGGGAATGATGACCTCGCCGCAGGCCAGCAGGGCATTGAAGGTCAGCAGGCTCACGCTGGGGGGACAATCGATCAGCACGTAATCGTAGGGCAGGGAACTGCGGCGCAGGTTGTTCCGCAGGCGCAATTCCTTTTCCGTTTCCCGGGCCAGGGTCATTTCCACGCCGCTGAGCTCCACACCGGCCGGCACCAGATGAAAGCCGGGACCGACTTCCAGAAAGGCGTCCTCGACCAGGATGTCCGAGGTCAGATACAGATCGTAGGTGCTGAGGGTGAAATCGCGTTCGCGGAAGCCGCAGGCCAGGGTGGCGTGCCCCTGGGGATCGTTGTCGATGAGCAGGACTTTTTTCTCGAGTTGGGCCAGAGTTGAGGCAAGGTTGGTGGCGGTGGTGGTTTTGCCGCATCCGCCTTTCTGGTTGGCCAGAGCAACGACTCTCATATCGAATCCTTTCGATTATGAATCGTAGAGCGCAACCTCCCGGAAATGATCCGTCCGGGATATTGTGTTTTACCTCTATAGGGAAGGCCGGCGGGCCCTCCATTCCGCAGGCATCTGACCCCAGCATACGTCCCGGGAATGATCTGTCAACATGTTTAACGGGAACAGTTTTCAGGGCGGTCCGGCAGGAGACCGGAATGGAAACCCTCAGCGACTAGGCGGCAGGCGGAATTCCCCACAACAGATAGAAGAGGACGCCGACCACCATTCCGCCGGCCACTTCGGCCCAGGTGTGGCCCACCAGTTCACGCAATCGGGAACCCGGAACCTTTTCACCGGCCAGGGCGCTGTCCATCAAATCGTTGAGAAGTTCGGCCTGCTTGCCTATTTCCTGGCGCAGGCCCGTGGCTTCGAAGATCACGAACAGGCCGAATACCAGAACCAGGCTGAACAGGGAGGAATCGAAACCCTCGGCGCGTCCGACGGCCAGGGTCAGGGTGGTCACCGTGGAGGTGTGGGAACTCGGCATGCCGCCATTGGCGAAAAACAGACCCGGGCGGAACCTCCGCTTCAGGACCAGCTCGATGACCACCTTGGCGGCCTGGGCGGTCAGGCCGCTGATCAAGGCGAGAATACCCAGGTTGATCACGGAGGCCACCCCCCTTTCTCAATGGCCCGCCGGGAAGGGCCGCTGGAAATCCTGGACCATGACACCCTCCGGGGCGGTAAGGGGTGAAAACAAGGAGAATTCCTGTCTGAAGGCCCGCACAATAACAGAAAACAATTCCAAATCAACGTGCAACTTGAGAATTGCGCGATCTTCTACCATTTTAGGGCATTGTTCGGAGAAGCCGGGAACCTTCCGACCCATAAACGGGTCTGATGCCCAGCGATCCTGCCACCCATCTAAGGAAGTCGAAAATGTTCAAGTTTCTGCGTTCCCAGGCCAAGGTCTTCTACTGGGTGATTGCCGCCACCTTCATCCTTTTCCTGTTTCTCGGGGGGATGACCGGTCGGGGCTGTCAGGCCCCCGGGTCCAAAAAATATGAAGCCGGGGTGATCGGCACAGTGAACGGAGCCGAGATCACCGCCCAGCAGTTCGACTACACCGTAAGGCAACAGAGGGCCCAGATGAGGCAGCAGGCCCAGAACAGGGAACTCAACGCCAACCAGTTCGCCGCGGCCGACCAGCAGGCCTGGGATTCCCTGATCCAGGCCGCCATCTTCGCCGAGGCCATCGAGGAAATGGGCATCACCGTTTCCGACGAAGAGGTCCTTTCCGTCTTCGAAAACAACCCCCCGCCCGAACTGCTGGCCCAGTACCGGGATCAGAGCGGAAACGTCGACATCAACCGCTACTACGCCGACCTGCAGAATCCCGAGGTCGACTGGTCCCAGCAGGAGGCCTACATCCGGGCCATGCTCCCCTGGCAGAAACTGACCGCTGCGGTTTCGGCCTCGGCCGCGGTCAGCGAGGAAGAGATCAGGGAAGAATACATCCGCCAGACCGGCAAGGCCGTGGCGGAATACATCGGCATCCAGTTCGCGGAACTCGAAGGTGATTTCGAACCCACCGAAGAGGAAATCAACGATTGGTACCAGGCCCATCCCGACGACTTCCAGGCTCCGGCCAAGGCCAGTTGCCAGGTGGTCAAATTCGCCAAGGAACCCAGCGAGGCCGACAGCCGGGAAGTCCATGATTTCATGATGGAGATCCGTGAGGAGATCCTCTCCGGGGCCAAGACGTTTGAAGCAGCCGCCGGCGAATACAGTGAAGATTCCGGCACTTCCACCAACGGCGGGGATCTGGGCAACTTCGATCGCACCCGCATGGTGGCCAAGTTCACCGAAGCCGCCTTCGCTCTGCCCGTGGGAGAATTGAGCGAGCCCGTCCAGACCAAGTTCGGTTACCACCTGATCGAGGTCACCGGCCAGTCCATCGACGAGGATACGGGCGAGGTCTACGAAATATCCGCCCGGCACATCCTGATCAAGGTCTCTCCCGGGCCGGACACCCTGGATCTTCTGCGCGATGCCGCCGAGGACTTCCGCGGCCGTGTCGACGGTTCCAGTTTCGCCAGCACGGCCGAAGCCGAAGCCCATGACCTGATGACGCCCCCGGAATTCGTCAAAGGCCGGGACATTCCCGGGCTGGCCCTGTCGGCCGCCGGTGGCAACTGGGTCTTCGCCGCCGAACCCGGCCAGGTGAGCCGCCTGTACGAAAACCGGGAAAACATCTATGTCGTCCTGGCGGGGGAAATCACTCCCGCCGGCCTGGCACCCCTGACCGAGGTCAGCAGCCGTGTGTCCCTGGCCGTGAAGAAGGACCGCCAGCTTACCGCCGCGCGGGCCAAACTCAGCCCCGCGGTCGGCGAAATCCAGATGGGCCGGACCCTGGCCGAAGTTGCCGAAGCCGGTGGATTCATCCACGCCGTCACGGACACCTTCACGGTCAACGGCAACGTCCAGGAGGTGGGTTACGGCACCGAATTCAACAAGGCGGCCATCAACGGCAGCGTGGGAACGCTCATTCCCGAGGTGGAGACCCTGCGGGGAGTCTATGCCCTGACCCCGTTGTGGATCGCACCTTTCGACCAGGCCGATTTCGATGCGCGCAAGCCGGGCATCCAGGGCGCCCTGCTCTCGCAGGCCCAGAACGCGGCGGTCGAAGAGTGGTACACCGCCCGCCTGGAAGAAGCCGAAATCGTGGACCTGCGCTACTACCAGCCGTAGGTCTCCTGTTTTGCGCGGACCGCGCACCTGAAACCAAGAGCCCGGAACCAACAGGTTCCGGGCTCTTTCATTTCAATCGGGCGACACCGGGTGGATCAATCATCCCCAAAGGGGTTGTGGGGTTTCTTCTTCCGGAAATCCTCCAGGTCCTCCCCCATCCGGTCCATTTTCTTTTTCTGTTGCTCCTGGTGTTCACCGGAGTCGAAAAGCTTGGACATTCTTTCGGCCTCTTCGGACTTGCGGCGGTCGAATTCCTTCAAGTCCTCGGAAATCTCGGGTCCACCTTCTTCCGGCAATTCCTCCACCACCAGATGGTCCCTGATCTCCGCATGGGTTTCAAAGGCGCTTTTCACCAGGGCGATGGCACCCTGATCCTCCAGAAAAGCCAACTGGAGCCGGACCGCGCTGGCTGACTGCTGCAGCAGTTCGGCCAATTCCTCGGGCGTGGGCGATCTCCCGTTCAGATGACTCAGGACCCTGACCCCGGCCAGCAGCAGCTGGGCCTCGTTCCTGGTAAGATTGATCATGATCCCATCTCCGCTTCCAGCCGGCAGGACGCTTCGGTGGCCCTGCGGTCCATCATCTTTCGCAACCGGTCCACCCGGTGAACCTCGCCCGATTTCCGGGCGTGGTCAAGAGCCTTCGGCAAATCGATCAAACGGTGTTCATACAGGATGGCTGCTTCCCGGTGAAGCCAGGCGGTATCGACGCCTGCGGCCAGACCGGCGCGGATGATCTTCTCCACCAGACCCCAATCACCCCCCCGTTTCAGGATCCGCACCGCATCGGCCACGAAGCGCGGCTCACCCAGGCCCCGGGCTTTCCCTCGTAGGGCCGCAGCCACCGCGGTTTCCAGACAGGCAAGGGACAGCTGTGTGTCACGCCGCTTTTCACAGATCCTGCCCAACGCCCATCCGTCCCGCCAATCCAGGTCCGCCGACGGTTCCGTTCCGGGAGCCACCAAACGCGCGGCCTCGACAACCCGCAGCAACAGGTGGGCCATACCCAGCATGTCCCGCTGGTTGTGGGTCATGACTTCGGGCAACTGCCCGGGTCGGCCGGAAGCCAGGAAATCGAACCAGGCCTGGGGGATGCGGGATCCCTCCAGATCACCGGCGCCCCGCGGCAGTCCGCAGACCTCCTTCTCGAGTGTCTGTTGCCGGCAATTCTCCAGGCGGTTGCCCCACAGCCGGCGGGCGGGGAACAGAAGGTCCCACCCCGTCAGGGAAACGAAGGGATCCTCCCGGCGGTTCAACCGCGCCCGGGTTCGCAACAGGGGCAGGTCATAGGACGCCCCGTTGAAAGTCGCCACCACCCTGAATCCGGCGGCCAAGTCGGCCAGTTCCTTCAGCAGGGCGGCCTCGTGCCCCGGGTCAGGCAGAAAATACTGGCGGGTTTCAAGCCCGTCCGCAGCCCACCAGGACACCCCCACGAGGAAAGGAATCGTCCCGGTGCCTCCCGCCAGCCCGGTGGTTTCGGTGTCCATGAAAAGGATCTCCCCGGGATCGGGGGCGGGAACCGCCTGGTTGGCAAAGAACTCCCGCAATTCGGGCAGGGGAAACGTGGGCCGGGGCAGGACATCGAACCGGGACCGCATCCAAAAGGGACCGAGGGGGCCCGTTTGCTCCTCCAGCCCGAGGTGAGTGAGGGTTTCGGCCGGATCCCCGGATACGGCCGCACCGAAACCGGTCGGGACCGCGGCGTCGGGACGGCGGGAAAGCCGGTCCAGTTGGGCCAGTCTCTTTTTCAGGTCCATGGTCAAGCCTCGCCGGCGGCCTGCCCGGTCTGTCCCAGCAGCCAACGGGCGCCTTCGCGGGCCGTGGTGCCGGATTCCACGGCGGGACCGACGCAGGATGGGCAGCCCTTCTGGCAGGGACACTGCGACAGGTGTTTCCGCGCGGCCAGGCAGATGTCCTCGAACTGCTCGAAGATCCGGCGGGCGTAGCCGACGCCCCCGGGAAAGGCATCGTACAGATAAAGGGTGGGTTTCCCCGTGAAGGGCGACCTGACCATGGCGGTGGCGTGAAGATCCGCGGAATCGGCCATGATGAACAGCGGCGCCACCCGCCCCAGCAGATGGGCCACGCCCTTGAGGGCGTCACCCAGGTCCAGCCCCTCGGCCGACATGGCGGCCCCCAGATCCTGCGGCAATTCCCACCAGAAACTGGTGGTGTGCATTTCCATCTCCGGCAGATGCACTCTTCCCGCGCCCACGTTTTCATGGGTCCCCAGTTTGATCTTCTTGAAAACCGTGACTTTGGAAACCAGCCCCACGTCGCCCAGGGCCAGACTCCCGTAGAAGAAATCACGTTCCGACTCGGCGGTCAGGGTCTTCAGCTCACTCTTGCGCTGGGCGTCGGTATAGTAGTCCACCGACACCGGCTGCACGTGGGCCTCCCGGCGGTCCCAGTCCAGTTTGTCCACATGGTACTGCTGGGCCCCGTGCATATAGACAGCATCGTCGTGGAGCATTTCCTGTGCGGAGAACAGGTCCATCTCGCCGATGACACGGCCGCCGGCGAGGGCCTGGTCGATGATGACGACGTTATCGGGAGCGGCGCTGCGCAGACTGACGTCTTCGGCCGGATAGGTGTCGCTCACCCAGTGGTAACGGTCGCCGCTGTGGTGGAGAACCTTCATGTCGGCCAGGTAATCGAGGATCTCGACCACCCGGCGCCCGCCGAAGTTTTCCTCCGCGCCGAAGGGCAGTTCGAAGGCGGCGCACTTGAGGTGGCTCATGAGGATGACCAGGTTGTCCGGATCCAGGGAAGCGTGTTCCGGGCTGCGGCCGAAGAAGTAGTCCGGATTGTTGATGATGTACTGGTCGCCGGGGCTGCTGGACGCCACGAGAACGACGGCGCTCAGGTTCTGGCGCCGGCCCGCCCGTCCGGCCTGCTGCCAGGTGCTGGCGATGGTGCCCGCGTACCCGGCCATGACACACACGTCCAGCCGGCCGATATCGATACCCAGTTCGAGGGCGTTGGTCGACACCACCGTGGTGACGCTTCCATCGCGCAAGCCCTTTTCGATCGCCCGGCGTTCCTGCGGCAGATACCCGCCCCGGTAGCCCCGCACCTCTCCGCTCTTGATGCCCACCCGGCGGCCCGCCTTTTCCAGATAGGTCAGCAACAGCTCCACCCGCATGCGGCTGCGCGCAAAAATGATGAGTTGGGAGCCGCTGGACATGAAGCGCTCGGCGATGGCGCGGGTGGTCTTGATGACCGATTGCCGGATGCCGAGTTCCCGGTTCACCACCGGTGGGTTGTAGAAGATGAAATGCTTCAGGCCCCGGGGCGCTCCGTTGCGGGCGATGGATTCCATCTCGAGCCCGGTCAGACCGGAGGCCAACTGCCCCGGGTTGGCGATGGTGGCGGAACAGCAGATGAACTGCGGATCGCTGCCGTAGAATTCGGCCACCCGTCGCAACCTGCGGATGACGTTGCCCACGTGGCTGCCGAACACCCCGCGGTAGTTGTGCACCTCGTCCACCACCACGTATTTCAGGTTCTCGAAAAGCTTCACCCACAGGGTGTGATGCGGCAGGATCCCCTGGTGGAGCATGTCCGGATTCGTCACCACGATGTGGCCGCTGCTGCGGATGGCGCGCCGCGCGGTTTCCGGAGTGTCGCCGTCGAAGGTGAAGGTCTTGATGTCCTCGCCCAGGTCGGTGACGATCCCGTGGACCTCGTGCATCTGGTCCTGGCTGAGGGCCTTGGTGGGGAACAGGTACAGGGCGCGGGCGCGGCGGTCCCGCAGGATCGCGTCCAGGACGGGCAGGTTGTAACAGAGGGTCTTTCCGCTGGCCGTGGGCGTGGGCACCACGAACGAATGTCCCTGGCGGGCCAGTTCTACGGCCTCGGCCTGGTGGCTGTAAAGACGATCGACGCCCCGGTTCTTCAGGACGTCGATCAGGCGTGGTTCCAGGCTGTCCGGATAATCCGCGTACCGCCCGGCTTCAGGGGGGATCACTTCCCAACGGTTGACGTTGCGCAGGAATCGATCGTCGGCCTTCAGCCGGTCAAGAAGCTGGGCAAGATTCAAAAGCGCCTCCCGGCCGATCAGCTCGGCGTGTTGTCATCCGCCTTGCCGTTTTCCTTGCCGTCTTGGCGCGGGGCGTCGTTGTTCATCTCGCGTCCCACGTCGTCGATTTCACGCTTCACTTCATCAGTGGCGCTCTTGGTGGCGGACTTGAACTTGCGGATGGACTTGCCCATGGCCTCGGCGATTTCCGGCAGCCGCTTGGGGCCGAAGAGAATCAGGGCCAGGGCCAGGACCAGCACGATTTCGGACCAGCCGGCCATGCCGGGTATGATGGCGACAAAGGAACTCATCAAGTGCATCCTCCGAAGTGGCTAACGGTACCATCTGAGCATCTGCGAGGCAACGAACACACCGATGACGCTCATGAGGTTGAAATGGATCTCGAAGCCGAACGTCAAATCGATGATGACCAGATTCCAGTGGGTCACCTCGGGACCAAAGGAAATGTACCGGACGAACAGCTGTTCGGCCACACTTCCCTCGTTGAGGAACAAGCCGATAACCTCACTGAAGATGGCGCCGATCAGGACACCCAGCGTCAGGGTGAGGACAATTATTCCCAAGGATTTCTGCATCGGTTTCGAACTTCCCGGTTTAACTCATCCCAAAACACCTTGCCCGGGACAATAATACGTGCCCCCGCCGTATGATAACAGCTCTTTTCGAGTCGGCGGAGCGGACCAGGCGCCTAGCGGTCCCCGGACGCCCGTCTGCCATCAAGAGCCGCCTCCAGGGCGGCGAAATCGCCGCCGAGGACCAGAACCGCATCCTCGCTGCCCCGCCCGTCCCATTCCCGTATCACACGGATGCCGCCCAACAGACGGGCCAGACCGGCGGCCTTGTCGTCGGACAGTTTCCGGTTGACCAGCAGGGACTGGTCGAACCTGCGGTGCGGCGCGTTCCCGACACTTTCGGCCACGCAGCCGGTCCGGCCGAGCAACAGGCTGAACCTCCGGGCCAGCCCGGCCTTCCCGGTCCCGTTCAGCACCGACAGGTGGATGGGCGCCTCCCGCGGAGACATGGAATAGGACGCGGCCGCGACAGTGGGCGTGTCATCCTGCCCCTGGTCCCCGTTGCCGTCGGGAACCAGATCCTTGCCCAGCCACAGGGACACCGCGCACACGGCAACCAGGAGCAGCAGCCAGGAATTCAAGCGGCCCCTCACGAAGTTTCCCGCGCAAGCCTGGCGACGATCGGCAGGAGCATTTCGTAGCTCTTTTCGAGGGTCAGGGGCATCACCCTGGTCTGCCCGATGGTGCTCATGAAATTGGTGTCACCGGACCAGCGGGGCAGCATGTGGACATGGAGATGTTCGGGGATCCCCGCACCGGCGCTGATGCCGCCGTTGTAACCGCAATTGATGCCCCCCGGCTGGAACGCCTCCATCAGCGAGCTTTCCATGACCTTCAACAGAATCCCGAGTTCCCCCAGTTCGGCGGAGGTGCAGTCCGAAAGCATGGGCTGATGGCGGTTCAGCACACACAACATGTGCCCCCCGTTGTAGGGGTAGAGATTCATGATCAGGTACCAATGCTCGCCGCGATGCAGAACGAAATTTTCCTGGTCATCGCACTCCAGGCGATTGCAGAAAACACACCCTTCTTCCTTTTTCCGTCCAGTCACGTATTCGAACCTCCAGGGTGTGCAGAGCCGATCCATGTCACTGCCCGCGCCGGGCCAGCAGGGATTCCGCCACGGCCAGTTCAGCGACGGTATTGATGCCGACCACCTCGTCGGGGTCGAGGGTGGCGACCGCTTCGACCGGATGCCCGGCCTCCACCAGGTAGGCCACCGTGTCGGTCAGGTAGTACTCCCCCTGCTGGTTGTCGGTCGTCAGGTTTCCCAGGGCCTCGATCAGGCGTTCGGTCTTGAAGCAGAAGACACCGGTGTTGTATTCCCCGAGGGCCAGTTCACTCTCGCTGGCGTCACGGGCTTCGACGATCTTCAGGACGCGTCCCGCGGAGTCCTTCACGATCCGGCCATAAGCCCCCGCATCATCGACCACGCAGGTCAGAACCACGGCCGCGGCTCCGCCGGAGACGGTCCCTTCCACGAGCCGTTCCAGGGTTTCGGCCCGCAGCAGGGGGACATCGCCCGCCAAAACCACGGTGTATCCCCCCGGCCGCAGATTGCCGGCGGCCACCTGGACGGCATGCCCGGTGCCCAATTGCGGTTCCTGCAGGACAAACTCGGTTCCATCACGCCGGCAACTTTCCTCCACCAGGCCCGCCTGGTGCCCCACCACCACCACCGTGTGATCGATCCCCACCTTGGCCACGGTATCCAGCACGTGATCCAGCAGCGGACGATCCGCGATCCTGTGCAGGACCTTGGGCAAATCGGATTTCATCCGCGTCCCCTTGCCCGCGGCCAGAAGCACGGCATCAACCAGGGCGTTGCGGCCCTCACCATCATTCGCGTTCATCAAACCCTCCCTGGACGGTTTGCGGCCCTGCGGGATCACCCAGCAGCACACCGTCGGTCACTCCATGTTCCGACACGTTCAAGACGAAATTGTCGATCAACCGGGCGGGCCCCACGCGCGCGGCAACCGCCAGCAGGACCCGGCCGGTCAAATGTTCCTGAACCGCCAGGTCGGGAACCCGGCGCACTTCCGCGTATTCCAAATGGTCCGCCGCGGCCAGTTTCTCCCGCATGACGGCCACCACTTTTTCCCGGTTTCTTTCACCGGAGCCCAGCAGGTCACGCCCCGCGGACAGGGCGCCGTGAAGACAGAGCGCCCTGGCCCTTTCCCCGGGATCCAGATACCGGTTGCGGGAGGACATGGCCAGCCCATCGGGTTCCCGCACGGTGGGGCCGTCCACCAGGCGGACCCCCAACCTGAGATCTTCAACCATCTGCGCGATGACCAGGCATTGCTGGGCATCCTTGCGACCGAACACGGCGATGTCCGGGCGAACGGCCCCGAAGAGTTTGGCCACCACGGTCAAGACGCCGGAAAAATGGCCGGGACGATCGCCGCCGCAAAGTCCCTGGCCGCGGTTGCCGGGCAGGACGGTCACCTCGCCGGCGGCCCCGTACACCTGGCTGACCTCGGGCGCGAAAACGGCCGCCACCTCCAGCGGCTCGAGCAGGGTCAGGTCACCCTCCAGATCCCGGGGATAGGCTTTAAAATCCTCACCCTCCCCGAACTGGGTCGGGTTGACGAAAATGGAGACCACGACTGGTCCGAATTTCCGCCCCAGGCCGACCAGACTCAAATGCCCCCGGTGCAAGGCGCCCATGGTGGGAACCAACACCAGCGGCCGGCCGGCCTGCTTCAACGACAGGGCGGCCAACTCGGCTGAAGTGCGGCAAACCTTCATGCCGGTCAATCCCCATCCGCTTCCGGATTGCTTTCGAGGTTTCCCAGATATCCGGACTGTCCGCTGACGTTGGCGCCCGAACCGTTTCCAGACCCCTTGGCCTCCGCACCGGCTGAATTCTTGGGACCGCGGGAAGGTTCCGCGCCGTATTCATGTTCGGGTCCGGGGAAAGCCCCGTCCCTGACTTCGCCGGAAAATTGCTCCACCGCCTGGACCGCGGCTGTCCCGAGTTCGGCGTAACGCTTGACGAACTTCGGTTTGAGACCGGTGAACAGCCCCAACATGTCGTGGAACACCAGCACCTGGCCGTCGCAGCCCGGACCGGCCCCGATGCCGATGGTGGGGATGCTCAGCCGCGAAGAGATTTTTTCCGCCAAGGGGGACGGCACGCACTCCAGCACCAGGCCGAAGCATCCGATCTCCTGCAGGAACAAAGCCTCTTCGAGCAGGGCGGCGGCGGCCTTTTCGCCCCGGCCCTGGACTTTGTAGCCTCCAAAGCGGTTGACCGACTGGGGAGTGAGGCCCAGATGGCCCATCACGGGAATCTCGGCAGCCAACAGGGCCTTGATCACCTCGGCCCGATTGCGCCCGCCCTCGATCTTGACGGCGCTCGCCCCCCCTTCCTTTACCAGACGCAATCCGTGCCGCACCGTTTCGGCGGGTGAGACATGGAAACTGCCGTAGGGCATGTCGGCGATGACCGGCACGCGCGGCCGGGCCCGGCTGACGGCCTGACAGTGATGCAGCAAGTCGTCCACCGTCACCGGCAGGGTGTTTTCGTATCCCAGCACGACCATGCCGACGGAATCACCGACCAGGATGGCATCCACGCCCCCGGCCGCAGCGATCAGGGCGCTGGTCAGGTCGTAGGCGGTCAACAGGACGATTTTCCGACCCTGCTGCTTGCGCCGGGCGAAAACGCTCATGGTCAGGGTCTTGCCCTTCCTCTCCATGGTTGTGCCTTTCAGAAGGGGTCCCGCAACTACTCGGGCCCCGAATCGGGAGCATAATACCTGGTGCCGTTGAACTTCTCGGTGATCTGCTCGAACAGCAGATCAAAATCGCCGGGGACGTTCACGAAATCCAGGTTGTCCGTATTGACCACCATCAGGGGTGAATCCTTGTAGTGATGGAAAAAATAACTATAGGCGGCGTTGAGCGCATCGAGATAGCCCTCGTCCATGTCCTGTTCGAAGGCCCGGCCCCGCCACCGGATGCGTTTCATGAGCACGGACGTTCTCGCCTGCAGATATATGACGAGATCCGGCTTGAGGACCCTTTGTTCCAGAATGGTGGCGAGTTGGTTGTAGAGAACAAGTTCGTCGTCACTCAAATTCAGGTTGGCGAAAATCCGGTCCTTGGCGAACAGGTAATCCGATATGAGGGTGGAACTGAACAGGTCGTGCTGAAACAGGTTCTGCTGCTGCCGATAGCGGCTCAGCAGAAAAAAGATCTGGGTTTGAAAGGCAAAGGCCGACCGGTCCTGATAGAAATCGGACAGGAAGGGGTTTTCCTCCACCACCTCGAGATTGAGCCGCCCACTGGTCTTGGTGGCCAGGAGCTTTGTCAGGCTGGTCTTGCCGACGCCGATGACTCCTTCAACGACTATGTACCGCCAGGGCAGCACGCCAACCCTCCTTGTTGTTGTCCGGCAATGCATTACTCAGGTCAAGGTCCTGCCGAACCTCGATCCAGGGTCCCGATTTACGCCTTATTTTCGCACAGGCGGAGCCTATTGTCTCCCCCGAATCCGGAAATTTTTCCCGGGCGGCCAATTCGGCCAGCGGTTCCAGAACGAAGGCCCGGTCACGGATCTGCGGGTGGGGCAGATTCAGCCCCGGTGCGGCCAGCACCTGGTCGCCGTACAGCAGAATGTCCAGGTCGATGGATCGCGGCTGCATATGGCCCCCGGGGGACCGGCCCTGCCTTTCTTCAGCACCCTTCAGCACGGCGAGCAAAACACGCGGCGCCAGGCTGGTCTCCAACTTGACGCAGGCGTTGAAGTAGGGATCCTGGGTGCCCGGCCCCACGTATTCTGTTTCATAAACCCGGCTGACGGCCTTCACTTCCATCTCCGGATGGGTGGCCAGGGCGAAAAATGCCTGCTCCAGATGCGCGGCCCGGTCCCCCAGATTGGTTCCCAGACCCAGATAGACAACTTCAGCCGGACGGGTGGCACTGCGGCCAGGGGATCTTGTCACGAGTCTTTCCCCCCGACGCCATCCAGCCAGGACCGGTCGCGCTCCAGGGAAACCGCCGCGCGGCCCAGGAAGTTGGGGATGGGCGGATTGGGTTTTTGGACCGTGACCCTGACCTTTTCCACCGGAAAACTTTCCAGCAGGACCCGGCAGAGATGGCCGGCCAAAGCCTCGATCAACTGAAAGGTCGTCCCGGCGGTGGACTCGTTGATGCAGCGGTGAACCGCCGTATAATCCAGGGCCTGGACCAGGGAGTCGCTGACCGCGGCCGGGCCGCAATCCGTCCACAGATCCACGTCGATGACGAAACGCTGCCCCAGTTCCCGTTCCGCGGGATGGACCCCGTGATGGGCGTAGACGTCTATGCCGTGCAGGCTGACTTTGTCCATCATCGCCAGTCCCCGATCCGGCGGGCGCCCTCGGCAATGTCTTCATCGCCGGCGGTCAAACTGATCCGGAACCAGCCCTCGCCCCCGGAACCGAATCCGTTCCCCGGGGTGACCACGACTCCGATTTCCTCCAGGGCGCGGCTGCAGAATTCCACCGAGGACTCCCCGGCCGGCACCCGGCACCAGACATAGAAGGTGGCCGCCGTTTCGAAAACCTCGAAGCCCGCCTGGCCCAGGGCGTCGACCATGGTCCGGCGCCGCCGGGGATAGGCCTCCATGACGGATGCCAGCAGTTCGTCGAACGCCGGTCCCAGGGCGTGGGCGGCGGTCGCCTGGACAGCCGTGAAAACACCGCTGTCGATGCTCTCCTTGACCCGGGCCAGATCACCAACGACGTCCGGATGCCCCACCGCGAAGGCGATGCGCCAACCGGTCATGTTGAACATCTTGGATAGGCTGTGTAGTTCGATGACCCGGTCGGTGCCCGCATCCGCGGCCGCCAGCAGACTGGCCGGCCGGCTTCCGTCCAGAGTGACCTCCAGGTAGGCGGCGTCATTGACCAGCGTCACCTGCCGCCTGCGGCACAAGGCCACGATTTCCTTCCAGAAGGCCTGATCAAGGACGGCCCCGGTGGGATTGTTGGGATAGTTCAGAAACAAAAGCCGGGTGCGATCATCGATGAGGCGGTCCAACTCCTCCGGATCGGGCTTGAAGCCGTTGGCGGGATCCAGACTGAAAGGGCGCGGTTCCCCGCCGGCGAGAATGGTGGCCTGTCCGTATACCGGGTAGCCCAGATCCGGGACCAGTACGTTGTCCCCCTCCTGGACGCAGGTCAGGGGAAGATGCCCCAGGCCTTCCTTGCTGCCGACCAGGACCAGAATCTGGTTCGCGGGATCAACCTGTATTCCGTGCCGGCTGTCCAGCCACCGGGCGATGGCCTGCTTGAGGCCCGCATCCCCTCTTTGGGCCGGATAACAGTGGTGGGCCGGATCGGCGATGGCCCGGGCCATCACCTCGACCAGGGCTTCCGGGGTGGGGCGGTCGGGATCCCCGACACCCAGGTCGACGACGGACACGCCGGCGGCCCGCGCCTTTTCCTTGGCGGCGTCGATGGCGGAGAACAGGTACGGCGGCAATTTGTCGAGACGGCCCACGGACAAAGACTCCCGGTCTTGGATTCAAGGACAAGATTCAGGGACCAAATTCAGGCACCAAATTCAGGGGCCAAGTTCAGGGACAAAATTGAGAGCAAAAAAATCCCGCGGATCGTCTCGGCGATCCGCGGGACAAATATCGCACATTGGTGGAAGATCATCCACCCCGGTCAGCGCCCCTGGGCCGCTTTTTTCTTTTCAGCCTCTTCGACGGCCTTCAGGCCCTCCATGCGCTCCACCTGGCGGGCGCCGTAGGGGGCGTAGCGGGCGTGCCCGCTGGCGGCACACTGCTGGAACTTGTCCCGGGCGGCGTCATATTCGCCGGTGCACTCCAGGGCCAGGCCCCAGGAGTACATGATCGGGGCCAGGGCCTCGCGACCCTTGCCCTCGAATGCTCGGGCCGCGGAGGCGGCTTCGGTCTTGGCCAGGGAGCATTGCCCGTTTTCCACCATGACCTGGAGCATGGCCGCGGTCGCGTTTTCATCATTGGATTTGATGGCCAGGTATTTCTTGTAGGCGTCAATGCTCGCCGAACGGTTCTTCAGCTGATCCTGGGCCCGGGCCAGGGTCAACAGCCCGCCGGTGTGATTGGGATCCTTGGCCAACATCTGGTCCAGCAGGGTGACGGCGCCCTGGTAGTCCTTCTGCTTCATCTTCTGTTTGACCATGTCGTAGGTGGTGGACCCGCCGGCCTGCCCGCCGTACTTCTGCGCCAGTCCGGTAAAATACTGGGCGCGGTCGTTGTTACCGTTGGCCTTCTGCTGGGCAGCCGCCTTTTCCGCCGATTTGGTCAACAGCTTCAGCACCGGCTCGCTGATTTCGGGGCAGGCGTCCAGAGCGTGTTCCAGAACCTCGACGGATTGGGAATAGAACTTGGCTGCATTGTGCATGGCGCCGAGATTGTAAAGAACTCCGCAATCGTCCGGCGCCAGCTGCTGCGCCTTCATGTATTCGCCGCGCGCTTCGGTGTACATTTTCTGCTTGGCGAAGGCCTTGCCCAGATTGGCATAATCCCCGGCCTGCACGTAATCGCCCCTCAATTCGATGACCTGCTGGAAATAGGGCACCGACTCGGCAAACATGCCCTTGCCCATCATGGCGGTCCCGATTCCCCGGGTGGCGTCGACGTGCTCGGGGCAAACCTGGACAATGGACTGCAGGCGGGCGATGGCCTGGTCCCACTGGCGGTTGACCAGAAACTCCTGAGCCGATTGAAAAGCGAGATTTGCTTCCTGCATCTGTCCGGGTTGGCATTCCGCCAGAACCGCGGGCGAGGCGAACATGCCGGCCAGGACGATGGCCAATACAATGGTTTGGAGAATTGAGCGGTTATTCCTGGTCGACAACACGGGAGAAACCTCCGATTGGGAGCTGCGGGAAATCTGTGGCTATTCTGAAACCATTCGGTAACCATTCGGCAACCATTCGGCAACGAATCGCTAACGAATCGGTAACTAGTCGGTAACCGGGGGCAGGCAAAAGCCCCGAACCTGGTCCGGGACCCGACTCAAGGTAATAGCCGATCCCACTGTCTGTCAATTGCCGTCCCCGCCCGGACGGGATTCTCTTATCGCGAATCACCCGGCCGGCAGGATTTTCAATCCGAGAAGGCCTTCCAGGACCCCTCCGCCCACGGCCAGGGCCTTGTCGCTGATCAGGTCCGGATCGATCTTCAGGCCCCGTGGGTCCACATCTCCAACCTTGGTTCCCGCAGAAAGTTCCGCATCCGGGTGGACAAGTCCGCGGATCCTTCCGGCCAACCCGCTGACCACCGGAATACCGGAAACATGGCCCAGGACCATGCCTTCAGCGACCATGTCACCAATTTCGAACAAAGGCGTAAAACGGCCCGCCGCAGGCGCTTTTAGAACCCTGAGGGCCGTTTGCCCGCCCACCAGGCCGGCCACGCCCGTATTGGGCGCGGCGGCCCCCTCGGAGATGACCTCTCCCAGGCGGGCTTCCCGATGGGTTTCCACGATCAGGTCGGCATCCCGGCCGCAACGGAATCCGGGGCCCAGGCCGATCAGCGGGATCCCCCGGGCCGGCAGGGGACCAGGCGGCAGTTTGGTCATGCGGGCGTCCACGATCGCCGCCGCGCCCAAACGCTCCAACCCGGATCCGAGCGGATCCACGATCACCGACACCCGCCCCGTGGCGTAACCGCAGTCCGCGAGATCGACCAACTCCCCGCTGATGCCTTCGATCGAAATGCTACCGGAGTACACCGCCTCACTGAAAGAAACCCGGCGCCGGACGGCCAAGGGCTTGTCGGTTTCGGCGAGCACGACCCTGAACCCGGACCGCACCAGGCGGACCGCCACGCCGGAGGCGAGTTCACCGGCTCCCTGGATCCAGATGCATCCGGCGGGGCTCACTTTCTCCTCCGGTGCAGTCGCACGCCCAGCGGGCGGCCTTCTTCATCTTCCAACTGCGGCACTTCGCGCAGGACGGCCATGGCCTCGGCCAGAATGCTCAAGGCGATTTCTCCCGGGGTTTCCGCCCCGATATCCAGTCCGACAGGATATTGCATCCGGGCGACCCGTTCGGCGGCCCACTCCCGGTCGCCTAGTCTCTTGCGCAGAATGGCGGCCTTGGTCCGGCTGGCCAGGGCCCCCAGGAAAGCGAACTCGCGACCGGATTCGCGTTCGGCGTCCAGGACGGCCTCCAGGTAATCCCCGTCGAGTTCGTGATTGCGGCTGGCGATCAGCATGGCCCCGCGCACCGGAACTTCCAGTTGGGAAAAGAGATCCGCGGCAGCTGATTCCAGCAGACGAACACCCGACAACCCTTCCAGGCCCGAGAGCAGGCCCGGACGGTCATCGACCAGGGTGAAGCGAAAGGGAAGACTGCGTCCCAGTTCCACCACGGCCCGGCCCACATGTCCGGCCCCGATGACGACAAAACCCAGGGCGCGGGTGACGGGCTCGAGAAAGACTTCCATGTGGCCGCCGCACACCCCCAACTCTCCGGCAAGGTTCAGGGGCAGGCAGCGGGGCCTGCCGTCCTGGAAAACCGCCTGCGCCTCTTCTATGACCCTGGCTTCGGCCGTGCCCCCGCCTATGCTGCCGAAAACCGAGCCGTCCGGCATGATGATCATCTTGCTGCCCTCGTGACGGGGCGTGGACAGGCGGGTGCGTATCACGGTGGCCAGCACCCCGCTGTGGCCCTGCTCCACCATTTCGGTCAGGCGGCGGTAGATACCGCGCTCGTCGGCGGTCAGGCGTTGGTCGTCATTCATGAAATTCACCTTTCCCGGGCCCGGGCCGGGTCGGTCCTAAATCGGCGGGCCGGTCGAAATCACGGTCGATCCCCGGATCTTCAACTTCCATTTCCACCGGTTCCGGCAGCCACCCCCGGAAAACCCCCTGGGCGATAAATTCGCGCAGCGGCCCCTGGTGGAATGATTCCCTGCGGTCCAATTCGGCCAGCACATCGTAGGGCAGGACGACAGGATGTCCAGGAATACCATCCCGGACGGGACGAAGGATCCGGGTGGGATGTTGGCGCGAGTTTTCCCATAGCAGATCAATGGTCCCGGCGGTGACCAGGGGCAGGTCGACAGGGTGGGCCCAGAAATGGGAACAGGGAGTCCGCGTTCGGCGGCAGGACCTCCAGGCCATCAACATGGTCAGGGCCGTGTCGCCTCCCGGAGGCGAAGGCAAAACCCGACATTCCTCCTGCAAGGGAAGTTCCTTTTCATGGGCGACGCTGAGTTCGGCCAGGACCGGCACATCGACGGGAATCTTTTCCTTGAGATAGAGATCGGCAATGATCCGCACGAAAGCCGGGCCCGCGGAGGAAAACCGCAACAACCCCTTGGGCCCGCCCATGCGAACCCCCAGACCTCGTGCCATGATGACCGCGCGGTCGGACCGGGGCGTACTCCTGCCGGCGGCTGTCACGACTGGCCGTCCTCCTTGGCATAGGCGGTCCGGATGACCGGTTGGTCCTGCGCGAGATCACAGAACATGACCAGGGGCAGCCGCTCATGCCCCATGGCCTTGCCGACAAATTCGAACAGGCCGATGCTGTCGGGCTGCTCGTCCATGCCTGTCAAGGCCAGCACGCACGGGATGTCGGCCGGGACCCGGGACAGGTATCCCTCAGGTTCGAGCAGCAGGGCCAGGCTGTGATCCCATTCCCAGACCGTCCACGGCTGGAGATCATCCAGGGCCGGCCCTTCCAGACGGCCGAACCGGTGTAGGACGTCTGCGGTCTTCGCACCGACGGCGGCCGTCCCCATCACGACTATTCCCAGGGAAGTCCGGCCGGGCCAGACCGGTTCTCCATCGCGGTGAAGCTTCAAGGGAAGTTTGGCCGCCCCGTCCACCTCGGCCAGAACGAGTCGGTCCGGCAGGGATCCGCCCAACCCGTCCACCTCAGCGGGCGACAGTCCGGCCCATTTCCCGTCAGGTAAAAGGCCGCCGTGAAGAAAAAATGCCTCCGGAAGATCGGCCCCGTCCAGGGAAGCCAACGTCGACAATTCCACGGCCTCCAGACCGGGCAAAGGCTCACTCCTGGTGGTTGTCGTCAGAACGACAGGCACGGAAATACCCACGTAGAAATCCGCCAGGACACGCATGAGGGAGGTTTTGCCTCCGGAGCCCATCAGGGCGACGACATGCCCCGCTTCACGGGGAAGAAACTGATGCCAGGGATCCACGAAACCGAAGTTCAAGAGGTGCCTTTCCCGTTGGCTGTCACCAGTGTTTCGTACCAGTCGAGCAACCTGTCGATCATCAGGTCGCGGGTGAATTTTTCCTGGAAGCGCAGTCGGCCGGCCGCTCCCATTTCACGGGCTCTTTCCCTGTTCTCCAGGAGACCGCCCAGGGCCCGACCCAGGGCCTGGGAATCATTCGGCGGCACCAGCAGGCAGGTGCGGCCTGGCTCACCTACCTCCCGGACGCCGGTGGGAAGATCCGAAGCCACCACGGGTACGCCCGCGGCCATGGCTTCCAGTTGCACCAACCCGAAGGTTTCGCTGGCGTCAACGCTGGGCAGGACCAGGGCGCGGGCCCGCGCCAGGTATTCCGCGACCTCGGCGGCATCCTTGGGCCCGACAAAGTGAACCCTGCGGTCCAGCCCGGACCTGGCCACCGTTGCCTCCAGCGGAACCTGCAAAGGTCCTTCGCCGACAATGACCAGTTCAGCGCCGGGAAGATGGGACAATGCTTCCAGCAAAACTTCGAGGCCCTTGTAGGGCACCAGCCGCCCCACGAAGAGGAAGGGACCGTCGAGAGCCGGTTCCACCGCCAGCCAAGGAGCCGACTCGATACCGAAGGGAATGACGCCGACTTTATCCTGCCAGGGCGCCAGCACCGGAGAGTTCGCGCCCAGTGTCGCCGAAGAAACCGATATCCCCGCCGCCTGTTTCAGGCAGGCATTGACGAGGGGCCGGACCAGGTAACGACCCACCCTTTGCCGGGTGATGTCGGCGTGGTACCACACCGCCAGCGGTGGCAGATCGCAGGAGCGATCGGCGCCCAGCGCCAACCAGGACGCCGCGGCCAAAGGGTTGGGCAGATGCAGGTGGACCAGGTGCGGATCCAACCGCGCGATTTCCCGCCGGATCAGCCCCGGCAGGGTGGGCGTCAGGGGCTGGGAATTGAAGTGTCCGTAAACCGAGGCCCTCACCAGACGTCCGCCCCGGCCCGTGGCTGAACCACCCACCTCTTCGATGACCTCCACGGGTCCGTCCCCGGCGCTCAGGACGGTCACCCGGCAGTCCCGGTCCAACAGCCCTTCGGTCAGATTCCGCAGAACGGTTTCCATCCCGCCCAGGTAGGGCGGATAGTATTTCCCGATGTGGAGAATTCTCATGGGCGAAGTCTAGGGCATGGCACTGCGGCGGTCAAAGTTCCTTCCGCAGGCGGGTCTTGTTGAACATCACATTTCTATTTAACCTGATAGTGACAGGCGACCGTCTCCGTACCGGCCTGAATGGCTGCAAATCCGGTCGCCGGGAGGATGCGAAAGGGGATCCTCATGCGGCAGAACATCACTGAAATGCTGATCCAGCGCCAGATCAACCACTGGAACCGGTTCCGTGAATTCCTCAAGGACGAGCAGGACGAGGAACCACCCAGGCCGGGCCCGGTCCTGACCGTATCGAGGATGGCCGGCAGCGGCGGGCGCACCCTGGCGGTCGGCCTGGCGGAACGTCTGAACCTCACCCTGCAGGACCAATCCCTGGTGGACCGCATCGCCCGCGACCGCAACCTGGAAAGATCGGTGGTCGCCCAGCTGGACGAAGGCGCCATCAACCAGGCGGAACTCTGGATCAAGGGCGTTCTGAATCGGCGGATCTTCATGAAGGACGAATACCACACGTCCCTGGTCAAGATCGTGACCAACCTCGCGGCGGGCGGCGACGTGGTGTTCCTGGGCCGGGGCGCCCACCTGATCCTGGGCGACAAGGCGGCCTTGCGCATCCGGGTGGTCGCCTCCCGGGGAACGCGCCTGGCCAACATCATGAACCGGGCGGGGCTGAGCCGGCCGGAGGCCCGCGCCCTCCTGGATGAAACCGACCGCAAACGCGAGGATTTCATCCGCAAGGTTTTCAAGGTGGATCCGGACGATCCGAAAAATTTCGACCTCGTCCTCAATGCCGACCGCATCGGGCCCGAGTGCATGCTGGAAACGGTGAGCCTGGCCCTGATCGGCGCCCGCACCGGCGACCGGGCCGAAATGCCCAGCCGGGTCTAGAGCGAAAGCGGCCGCCCATGAAAAACCCCTCCGGTCCCTGGGGACCGGAGGGGTCGTTTTACCGGCGCGGATGGGAGCCGGGTCGGAACAGCAGCCTTTGACGGCTACATCATGCCGCCCATGCCACCCATGCCACCCATGCCGCCCATGCCGCCCATGTCGGGCATGGCCGGGGCGTCCTTCTCGGGCTCGTCGGTCACGCAGGCTTCGGTGGTCAGCAGCATGGCCGCTATGGAAGCGGCGTTCTGAATCGCGCTGCGGGTCACCTTGGCCGGATCGATGATGCCGGCGAGCATCAGGTCTTCGTACTCCATCGTCGCGGCGTTGAAACCGATGGTGCTCTTCTTCTCGCTCCGCAGGCGGGCGACGACGAGCGAACCCTCGATGCCGGCGTTTTCGGCGATCATGCGCACGGGCTCTTCGACGGCCCGCATCACGATGTCGCGGCCGACGGCCTCTTCACCGGTCAGATCCAACGCGGCGATGGCCTTGGCGGCCTTCAGCAGGGCCACGCCGCCACCGACGACGATACCCTCTTCCACCGCGGCGCGGGTGGCGCTCAGGGCGTCCTCCACGCGGTGCTTCTTCTCTTTCATCTCCACCTCGGTGGTGGCGCCGACGCGGATCACCGCGACACCGCCGGCCAGCTTGGCCAGGCGCTCCTGCAACTTCTCCCGGTCGTAGTCGCTGGTGGTGTCCTCGATCTGCGCGCGGATCTGGCCGATGCGGGACTTGACGTCCGCGCCCTTGCCCTTGCCGCCCACGACGGTGGTGTTGTCTTTGTCGATGGAGATCTTGGCGCACTGGCCGAGATCGGCCGTGGTGGTGTTCTCCAGCTTCAGGCCGGCGTCTTCGCTCATGACGCGTCCGCCGGTCAGGATGGCGATGTCCTCGAGCATCTGCTTGCGGCGGTCACCGAAACCGGGCGCCTTGACCGCGGCGATGTTCAGGGTGCCGCGCAGCTTGTTGACGACCAGGGTGGCCAGGGCCTCGCCCTCGATGTCCTCGGCGATGATCAGCAGGGGACGGCCCATCTGCGCGATCTTCTCCAGGATGGGCAGTAGATCCTTCATGCTGCTGATCTTCTTGTCGAAGATCAGGATGTAGGGATCGTCCAGCTCGACGCGCATCTGCTCGGCGTTGGTGACGAAGTAGGGGCTCAGGTAGCCACGATCGAACTGCATGCCCTCGACGACGTCCAGTTCCATCTCGGTGCCCTTGGCCTCCTCGACGGTGATGACGCCGTCCTTGCCGACCTTGTCCATGGCGCTGGCGATCATCTCGCCGATGGTCTTGTCGTTGTTGGCGCTGATGGCCGCGACACTGGCGATAGTCTCGCTGTCCTTGACCTGCTTGGCCTGCTTCTTGATGTTGTCCACCGCGGCGATGGTAGCGGCCTCGATGCCCTTCTTGACGAACATCGGGTTGGCGCCGGCGGCCAGGTTCCGCAGACCCTCGTGGATCATGGACTGGGCCAGGATGGTGGCCGTGGTGGTGCCGTCACCGGCCACGTCGTTGGTCTTGCTGGCGACTTCCTTGACCATCTGGGCGCCCATGTTCTGGAAGGGCTCGTTGAGCTCGATCTCGCGGGCGATGGTCACGCCGTCGTTGGTCACGGTCGGAGCGCCGAATTTCTTGTCGAGGATGACGTTCCGGCCCCGGGGCCCGAGCGTGATCTTCACGGTGTTCGCCAGGGCGTCGACACCCTTCTTCAAATTCTCGCGAGCTTCCTCGCTGAAGTTGATCATCTTAGCCATGATTCTATCTCCTTGATGTTCAGTGGGCCTGTTCCAAGCGGCCCGCCGTCATGAATTCTTCGTTTACGCCATCGGGACTTGGTCCGGGATTTGGTCCGGGACTTGGCCCGGGACTTAGCCCAGGATGGCCAGCACGTCGCTCTCGCGCAGGATCAGGTAGTCCTCGCCGCTCACGTTCACTTCGGTGCCGGAATACTTTCCGTACAGAACGATGTCGCCCTTCTTCACCTCGGGGGCGACCCTCTCACCGCTGTCACTGGTGGAACCGGGGCCGACGGCCATGATTTTGCCCTGCTGGGGCTTTTCCTTGGCGGTATCGGGGATGATGATCCCGCCCTTCATGGTTTCCTGCTCCATGGGAGCCACGATGACACGGTCAGCCAGGGGCTTGATATTGAGAGCCATCCTTAATCCTCCATTCAAGCTGGTTGAGCCAGCGTTCTATGTTGCGGCCGAAAGCGCATTGGCAGTCTCGGCCTTTGAGTGCTAATGGATGCGGAATATAGACCATCCACAAGGACCCGCAAGGATTTTAGGAGTAAAACGTGGAGAAAATGAATTAGCCTGGCAGGCCTGCCATTTTGACAGAAAAGATTATCCGGCTGACAGAATCGCCCCGCCGCGGAGAGTCCAGTGGGCATCGAAATAGCTGCCGGGAATATCAAGATAAGACCCCAGGCCGCCCGTCACGACCACCGGGATTTCCCCGTAACGCCCTTTCAAACCGGAGACAACCACCTGCACGCCGCCGCGGCCCGCGTGCCAGGCTCCTGCGCCCATGGCGGACTCCGTGTCCCGGCCGACATCCCAGGTTGCGGGACCGAAAGGCACGGGATCCAGCCGGGCGGCGACCTCCCCGATCTGCCGGGCGGCGAAGGCCATGCCCGGGGCGATCATTCCACCGACAAAAACGCCGTCCAACAGGATATCGAAAGTCGTGGCCGTACCGGCATCCACGACCAGGGCGTCGGCAAGGCCGGCGGACACGGCGGCGGCCATGTTGCACAGGCGATCCGGCCCCACCCGGGAGATATCGGCGACATCATGGGTAAACGGCAGAACGCTGTTATGATCCACCACCACCAGACCCGCCTGATCCGCCAGCAATTCCACGATCCGCGGGATGACGGAGATCAGGACCACCCGGGGAGCTCCTGCCTTGCGGTGCCGTTCCTGGAACGACTCCAGAAAGGCCGCCTCGCCCCCGGGAGCGGACGGGTGGCTGAGATCGCCCAGTTCCCGCAGCGGGACCGGTGGCGCCAGTTCGGTTCCATCGCCGGCGGACAAAACGGGCAGTTGCCCGTCACCATCCCAGGCCACGCAGGCAATCCGGCTGTTTCCGGCATCAACTATCAGGGATTTCATCGCCATTCCCGTCTTCCGCGGCCACATTCTCTCCCGCGGAATGCTCCCCTTTGTCCAGGACGGCCTCCAGGTGAACGTCTCCCGCACTGAAGATCGCGGTCCGCCCCTGGTCGTCCTCCAGCAGCAGGGCACCATGGTCATCGATGCCGGCGGCCCGGCCCCAGTGGTCCCGCCCCCCGGAAACGAGATGGATCTGTTGACCCAGCAGACAGTCCAGGTAGGAAAGGGCGGGACGGTATTTCGACCAGCCGCTTTCCTGGAACGAGTCCAGCTCGTGCTCCACCCTGGAGATGATCCGCCCCCCCACTTCGCCGGGCCGCAACAGGTGATCCGTTTCGATCAGGGTGCTGGTGGCCGCCCCCTGCAGGTCGGAAGGGAAACCGCTGCGCGGCGTGCTCAGGTTCAGACCCAGGCCCGCAACCACCATTTTCTCTTGGCCGGAGCGGGTGTTTTCCAAAAGGATTCCTCCCAGCTTTCGCCCCCCTACCATGATGTCGTTGGGCCATTTCAAGCGGGCGTCAACCAGGAAGTCCTCGCGCAGGACCAGAACCGACAGCAGCCCCAACCAGACCGAAAAGCCCTGGACGAACGAGGCCCGGTGGGGCGGCACAACCACCGACAGGTGCAGACCGCCGCAATCCACCCAGGTGCGTCCCTGCCGTCCCTTGCCGGCGAATTGTCGCCGGGCCACCACGACGGTCCCGGGTTTGGGATCGGCGACAGGGTCCAGCAATGTCCGCTGCTGGGCCTGCCAACCCCATCGTTCCCACCGGCAAACCCGGCCCTGGGCAGGATCGCCGCGACCCCGCAGGAATTCGCTGGTGCTGCCCACTTCATCCAGGAGATACAGCACACCGCTGTCGCGGAGAAACCGCGGCCCCACCTGGAAGGCATCCAGCCCGAACCAGTCCCTGGCCACCGGCTTGTTACGGAACAGGCGTTTCATCGGGACTCCAGATCAAGGCCCAGGTCCAGGGCGGTGACCGAATGGGTCAGTCGTCCCACGGAAGCGGCGTCCACACCGGCCTGCGCGTATCCGGCGATCGTAGCAAGGGAAATATTGCCCGAGGACTCCAACAGGGTATCCACTCCCGATGCGTCCCTTTGCTGCACCGCCGCGGCCGTATCAGCCAGGTTGAAGTTGTCCAGCAGGACCCAATCCACCTGCAGGGGCAGGACCTGTTCCAACTGCTCCAGGGTGTCGACTTCGACCTCGACGGCCAGATGGGGGAATTCGCGCCGGGCACAGGCCACGATCCCTTCCACGTGTCCTTGGCCCGCGGCCCAGTGGTTGTCCTTGACCATGACCCTGTCGTAAAGGCCCATCCGGTGGTTGCTGCCGCCCCCACAAAGCACCGCGTATTTGGACAGGGCCCGGTAACCGGGCAGGGTTTTACGGGTGTCGAGAACCCGGCAGGACGTGCCCGCGACCGCCGCCACGTACCGGGCCGTCAAAGAGGCGATGCCGCCGAGAAACTGGAGAAAATTCAGGGCCGTGCGTTCGCCGGTCAGCAGGGAGGAAACCGGTCCTTCAAGACGAGCCACGACCGCACCCTGTTTCACCGGTGTCCCATCGGTCACGATGCGCTCCACCCCCACCGTGGGATCCAACTCCCCGTACAACAGATCCAACAGGGGCAGGCCGGCCACCACACCCTCCTGGCGGGACACCAGGCTGCCGGCGCCGGTCTCCGTCGGGCTGACCGAAACCTGCGTGGAAACGTCCCCGGTTCCCACATCCTCGGCCAGGGCCTGCCGGATGAACTCCCTGAGGTTGTCGTCGGCCGGAAAAACGCTTTCCAGATCGTGTCCCATGTCAGTCCCTCGCCGTTTGTCCGCCATCACTGATCCGCACCGATGCCCCACTGGGCCTTCAAGTCTTCTATCCTGTCCCGCAACGCGGCAGCCTTCTCGAATTCCAGGTCCTTGGCCGCCGTCGCCATGGCCTCTTCCAGCATGGTCACCATCTGCCGGGGAGACAAGTCCTGATCGACCACGGCCTCCCAGGGCCGCGGATCCTCGGGAGCGGTTTCCAGGCCCCGGTCGCCGGCCGCGACGGTCGACTGGAGGATTTCCTCCCGGCTTTTCGTGATGGTCCGGGGCACCAGACCGTGCTCCTGGTTCCAGGCCAACTGCCGCCGGCGCCTCCGTTCGGTTTCATCCATCGCCAGTTTCATGGAGCGGGTGATCCGGTCCGCATACATGACAACTTCGCCGTTGACGTTCCTGGCCGCACGTCCGGAAGTCTGGATGAGGCTGCGCTCGGACCTGAGGAAACCTTCGCGATCCGCATCCAGAATGGCCACCAGCGACACCTCGGGCAGATCGAGTCCCTCGCGCAGGAGATTCACGCCGACCAGGACATCACTTTCCCCCAGGCGGAGCTTCCGCAGGATTTCGATCCGGTCCAGGGCCGAAATATCCGAATGGAGATAAGTCACCTTCACCCCGGCCTGCGCCAGATAGTCGGTGAGATCCTCCGACATCTTCTTCGTCAGGGTGGTGACCAGGACTCGTTCACCCCTGGCGGCCACGACCCGGATCCTCTCCAGAAGATCGTCGACCTGATGGCGCACCGGCAGCACCGTCACCGGCGGATCCACCAGACCCGTGGGCCTGATCACCTGCTCCACCACCACGCCCCCGCATTTTTCCAGTTCGTAGTCCGCCGGGGTGGCGGAAACGAAAACGGTCTGGGGCATGACCTCTTCGAACTCTTCGAATTTCAGGGGCCGGTTGTCCAGCGCGCTCGGCAGGCGGAAGCCGTGTTCCACCAAGCTCGCCTTGCGGGACCTGTCCCCGTGGTACATGGCCCCGATCTGGGGGATCGATGCATGGGATTCGTCGATGATCATAAAAAAATCTTCCGGGAAGTAGTCCAACAGGCAGGCGGGACGCTCGCCTTCCCGGCGATTGTCGAAGTACCGCGAATAGTTTTCCACGCCCGCGCAATGCCCGATCTGCTGGATCATTTCCATGTCGTAGCGGGTGCGGGAGGCCAGCCTTTGCGCCTCCAGCGGCTTGCCCAACTCGTCCAATTCCCCCAGCCGGGTTTCCAGGTCCCTGCCGATGGCGTCCACCACCTTGCCGATGCCCCCCTTGTCGGTGACGAACTGCGTGGCCGGAGAAACGACGGCGTTGTCGGCTGCCCCGAGGGCCCGTCCGGTCAACGGTTCGATCCAGGTCAGGGCCTCGATCTCGTCACCGAAAAATTCAACCCGCAGGACCCTTTCCTCGAAAGCGGAACGGATCTCCACCGTGTCCCCGCGAACCCTGAAGGTCCCGAATCCGTATTCGTGGTCGCTGCGCCCGTAACCCATCTCCACCATGCGGCCCAGGAGTTCATCCCGGTCGATCTCCAGGCCGACCCGCAGGGCGACCATGCTGTCCTTGAAGGTTTTCGGATTGCCCACGCCGTAGATCGCCGAAACGCTGGCCACCACGATGACGTCCCGCCGGGCCAGCAGGCTGCTGGTCGCGCGCAGCCGCAGGCGCTCGATCTCGTCGTTGATGCTGGTGTCCTTCTCGATGTAGGTATTGGTGGAAGGAATGAACGCTTCGGGCTGGTAGTAGTCGTAGTAGGAGATGAAAAACTCGACGGCGTTGTCGGGAAAGAAACTCTTGAGCTCCCCGTACAGCTGGGCCGCCAGGGTCTTGTTGTGGCTGAAGACGAGAGTCGGTTTTTCCAGCTGGGCAATGGTATTGGCCATGGTGAAGGTCTTGCCCGAGCCTGTCACCCCCAGCAGGGTCTGGAACCGGGAACCCTTGCGGGCCTCGCGCACCAATTCGGCAATGGCCGCCGGCTGGTCACCGGTCGGCTGAAAAGGGGACACGAGGCGGAACAATCCCATGGCGGCCCCTACCGGTCCACAGAGAAGCCGGCCGCGTGGGAATCCAGGATGAGTTCCTGGCCCGCCCTCAACTTGGAGATATCCCTGACCTGGCCGTTGACGGCCACCTCGACCCCGCGCACGCGGGCCAGAATCAGGCTGAAGTGATCCTCGGCGCCCCAGAAGACAACCAGGCGGTTCCCCTGCCGGTAGGCGCGGCCGGCCTCGAACCCGGCCGCGGGAATCTCGGGAACCGTCTCGGATTCGGCAGGCCACAGCACCTCGCTGGATTCGCGTTCGCCGTCCCGCTTGACCAGGATCCGCTGCGGAGCGTCGCAGACGACACTCAGGACCAGAGCCCAGGCGGAATCGGGAGGGTCCATCCCGGTCGACGGAACTTCCGCCTGCTCCTGGACGGTGTCTGGTGCGCTCGGGGTTTCCGCTGGGCGAATCTCAACCGAACCGGTTGTCGCTTCAGGTTCGGATTCGGGCTCGGGTTCGGGTTCAGGTTCGGATCTTGGGGTCTCGACCGGATCGATTTCAGGGGGGTCTTCCCGCGGCACATCCACGGATACGCCGGCAGCCGGCAAGCCCTCGGCCTGGCTCGCGGGGAGGGGGTTCGAAACTTCCGGCTCCATATCCGGGGCAGCCGAAACTTCCATCTCTTCCACAGGCGGGTCCGGGTTCAACTGCCAGCCCAGGGAAAGGGTGTCGGCAGGGGATTCCCTTCCTTCGGAGGCGAAATCACTTCTTTCCGGAACGGGGTCCACCACCACATCCGCCCTCTCCTTGAGTTCCGCTTCCGTCTCCGGAGGAATCAGGGATTCCCTCCGCGGGTCACCGGCGGACGCCGAATCCTGGGCGACCCCGGCCGGAAGGGTTTTCACTTCGACCGGCATTGCCGACTCACCCGCGGTCTCTTCCCTTTGCCACAGTTCATCCTCCTGGTCGCCATCGCAACCACGCATTCCGAACAGCACGGCCCCGACCAGGACCGCCACTACCCCGGCGCCCAGAAAAATTTTCACCCAGGGAAGTCCGATGCGGCTGACTTCAACTTTTTCCTCTTCCCAGACCATGTCGGCCCCGGACGCGGTCCCCTGCTGTTCCCCGGAGATCTTGTTGTACAACCCCAGAACGGATTCCGGTTCCAGGCCGAGATCCGTCGCGCAGGTCCGCAGAAAGCTCTTGATATAAAGGGGGCCGGATATCTTGTGGTACTCGTCGAGTTCAAGGGCAGACAGGACCGGCGGCGGGATCTTGGTCCGCTCCGACAGTTGGGCGATGGTCAGATCCTGGGCCTGGCGGGCCTCGCTGATCATCTCCCCGGGCGTTTTCAGTAGGGGCTTGTCGCTCATCGGGGCCTCCTTGTGACCGGAACGACCACGGAGGTCTTCCGGATCCGCTCCCGGGCCGTCGCCACGGCGCTAGCCCAGGGCATCCAACATCTCTCTGAGTTTGCCCGCCTTGGTCTCGTTTTCCGCCAACAGGTCCTTTTGCTTCTGCACCACGTGATCGGGTGCGTTGGCGGTGAACTTCTCGTTCGCCAACTTGGCGCGGCAACCCTTCATCCAATTTTCGATCCCGGCCAGTTCCTTGTTGAGCCGGGCTTTTTCCTTGTCCAGGTCGACCAGTCCCTCCATCGGCAGAAAAATTTCCACGGCACCGGCCACCGTCGCCCCCGCGGGTGACGGGTCGGGGCCTCCGACCACTACTTCGGCGTCTTCCATCTTGGCAAGCAGGGCAATGAGCGCCAGCCCGCCGGTGAGTTCGGCCGCGACGGCGTCACCGGGCACCCGCAGGATGGCGCGCCCTCTTTTACCCGGCTGGACGCCGAGTTCATTGCGCAGGTTACGGATCGCCCCCACGATTTCCATGACCTGTTCAAACCCGGCACACTCCCTTTGGAAAGGGGTTTTCCCACGAAAGCCGGGGAAAGAGGAGTTCATCAGGAAACCACGCGACGGCGGCAGCCAACTCCACAATTCCTCGGTGATGAAGGGCATCACCGGATGCAGCAGCTTGTAACTGACCGCCAGGCCGAGAACGGCCGTCGCCAGTACGGGACCACGTTCCTGCTCATCGCGCAGGCGCGGTTTGATGGCTTCGAGGTACCAGTCGCAGAATTCATGCCGGAAGAAGTTGAACACCCCGTAGGCCGCATCGTTGAGGCGGCGTTTCTCCATGTTGGCGCCGCATCCGGAAACCGTGTCCAGGAGACGGCCCAGGATCCAGCGGTCCTCCAGCCTCAGATCGCCGTCCTGCAGTTCGACGGGCGGGGTGCCGCCAAACACGCCGGTCCACAATTCGGCAAACAGGCCGGCGGGCCGTTCGGCCCAGTCGTCGGCAGAACCAAGGGATTCGATCTCCAGGATCCGGGGCGCGGTGTCGTTGGGGTTGCCGTCCGGCAGACCGGCTTCCTCCCAGGTGCCGAGCACGAGTTTGGTGGCCTGGAAGATCTTGTTGCAGAAATTCCTACCCACTTCCAGGGTCGCCTCGGAGAAAAAGATGTCCTGGCCGGTGGGCGTGAGCATGACCAGGCTGCACCGCAGGGCATCGGAACCGTATTCATCGATGAGGAGGATCGGATCCGGACTGTTCCCCAGCGACTTGCTCATCTTGCGGCCCTGGTCGTCCCGGACGATCCCGTGGAACAGGACTTCGGCGAAGGGCTTTTCCGCCTTGAATTCGTAACTGGCCATGATCATCCGGGCGACCCAGAAGAAGATGATGTCCGGCGCCGTCACCAGGACCGACGTCGGGTGGAATTTTTCCTGGTCCGGGGTCTGGTCCGGCCAGCCCAGCGGAGAGAATGTCCACAGCCAGCTGCTGAACCAGGTGTCCAGGACATCCTCTTCCTGGGTCAATTTCCCGCCACCGCAGGCGGGGCAGGCGGCGGGTGCGGTCCGGGCGGCGATCTCCTCGTCGCAGCCGTCGCAATACCAGACGGGGATGCGGTGCCCCCACCAGAGCTGCCTGCTGATGCACCAGTCCCGGATGTTGTTCATCCAGTTGTCGTAGACACCGACCCAGCGTTCGGGAAACAGTTTGATCTCACCCTCGGCCACGGCCTTGACCGCCGGAGCCGCCAGCTCATCCATCTTCAGGAACCATTGCCGCGACAGGTACGGCTCGATGACATGGCCGCACCGGTCATGGTGACCCACCTGGTGCACATGCTTCTCGGTCTTGTCCAGCAAACCGTCCTTGTCCAGGGCCTCGACCACCGCCTGGCGGCATTCGGACCGGCCCAGCCCGGCAAAGGCGCCGGCCTGCTCGTTCATGACCCCCGCGGGCGTCATGCAGATGACCTGCTCCAGATCGTGGCGGCGACCCACCTCGAAGTCGTTGGGATCGTGGGCCGGGGTGATCTTCACGAACCCGGTGCCTTTTTCCGGATCTGCGTGATGGTCGCCGATGATGGGGATTTCCCGGTCGGTCAGAGGCAGTTTGACCATCTTGCCGATCAGTTGTTTGCGCTCGGGATCGTTGGGATGGACCGCCACGGCGGTATCACCGAACATGGTTTCGGGTCGCGTGGTGGCCACCGTCACGTGCCCGCCGCCGTCGGCCAGCGGATATTTCAGATGCCAGAGGTGTCCTTCAATCTCCTGGTACTCGACTTCATCGTCGCTGATGGCCGTCAGGTCATGGGGACACCAGTTGACCAGGTAGACGTCCCGGTAGATCAGTCCTTTTTCCTTGAGCAGGACAAAAGCCTCGGTCACCGCGCGGTTCCTGGCCTCATCCATGGTGAAGGCTTCGCGGCTCCAGTCCAGCGAGCAGCCCAGGCGCCTGATCTGCTGCGTGATCCTTCCATGGGTCTGGTCCTTCCAGTTCCAGGCACGTTCCAGAAACGCGTCCCGCCCCACTTCCCGCTTGTCTATTCCCTCGGCGGCCATCTGACGGCTGACCACCTGTTCGGTGGCGATGCTCGCGTGATCGGTCCCGGGTATCCACAGGGCCGGCTGTCCCCGCATCCGGGCCCACCGGATCAACGTATCCTGGATGCTGTTGCCCAGACAGTGTCCCATATGAAGAATGCCGGTCACGTTCGGTGGCGGCAAGGTGATGACGAACGGGTCACCCTCGAGATCGGGATCCGGACCGAAGAGGCCCGCCTCTTCCCACGCCGCGTACCACTTTTCCTCGATGCCGCCGGGGGCGTATTGCGACATGTTCCTGATTTCTTCCACGCGTCACTCCTGTCAATTCCCTGAATCTCTCGGGCCTGGCTCGCCGGGTGCAGGCAGGAGACGTAGACGGACCGTTCGCACCCGGGAATTCGGAAATCTAACATCTGGCCACGGTCGGAGCAATGGGCGAGAAATCCAGCGCGAAATCCTGCGTCCGAACACGTGATGTGCTACTATGCCTGCGCAACCGGCGATCCTGCAACCTCGAGGCCCCTTCATGCGGAACCTGACCGTATATCCCGAGAGCATTTTTGAGCGGACCACTCGTCTGGCGGGCCTGTTTCTGCTGGCCCCCGTCCTGATGATCCTGACCCTGCCGGTCCTGTTGCACATCAATCAAAAACCCGAGTTCGGCTTTTCGGTCGTCAGGCAGGAAGTGGTCGAAATCGTCCACTCCGGTCCGGCCGACCAGGCGGGGCTGCGCAAGGGCGACACCATCATGGCCATCGACGGGCTGCCCGTCAGCGACATGCCCACCTACTTCGCGGCCCTGGCCGGCCGGTACGATTTGACGCCTCTTCCGGTAGAGTTCCGGCGGGGAATCACCAAACGGATCCTGATCATAATTCCCACGCCGCCGACGCAAGGGGTCATGATCCGCAGTTACGGGGTCTGGGTTTCCGGACTCGCCTTTTTGATGATCGGCTTCTGGGTTCTTTTGCGCCGGCGTGATCCCGTGGCCCGCAATTTCTTCTCCCTGTGTTTCATCTTCGCCTTTTTCCTGCTGGACATACCCGACCACACCAACGTCACATACATGGTGGCCAAGGAACTGATCCGGTATCTGTTCCAGCTTTTGCTGCCGGCCTACTTCCTGCGGTTTTTTCTCCAGTTCCCCAGCTCCCGCAGCAGGTCGGCCCGCGAAAAGATCCAGCTCCGGCTGCTTCTGGTTCCGGGTTGGGTGCTTTTCGGGATATTCGCCTGGTTGTTTTTCCTGAATCCGGTGCCCGGCGGCATCGTGGAATCCACCCTGGAAATCGTTTCCCTTATCTATCTGCTGGGCTACTTCCTGACCGGGCTGGCCATATTCGCCCGCAGGGTCATGCGCCGCGACCGTCCCATCCAGCAAACCAAGCTGAAGGTCATCCTGTGGGGCCTCATCTGCGGCCTGGCTCCTTTCATTGCAGGCATGGTCCTGGGAAACCTCGGCCCGGGGGCCTCCCTCCCCCAATTGCAGTACCTGGCCTTTTCCCTCCTGCTGGTCCCGATCAGTTTCGGCATGGCCATTTTGCGCTACGGAGCCCTGGACCGGGCCTTTGTCGTCCGCGCCAGCATCATCTACGGCCTGCTCACCGTTCTGGTGCTCCTGATATATTTCGTGATCGTCCTGGGCCTGGGTGAATTCCTGGGGCGGATTTTCAAGGTCGATACCTACGGGGTCCTGCTGGTGGTCATGGCCGGCAGCAGCCTGGCCATCCTGCCTTTGCGCCGCTGGATCCAGGGCACCATCGACAACGCCTTCTATCCCGCCCGCCGCGCCAACCGCCGCACCATGACAGTCCTGGCGGACCGCCTGACCGGCCTGATCGACCCCGAAGAAGTCATTCAGACCCTGCTGACAAGTCTCGACGACCTTTTCCGGCCCGACACCATTGCCCTGTTCCTTTCACCGGGCGACGGACAGGGGCCTTTCAAGGCCCGCTTGCCCGCGGAAGATACCGGGGGTCCTCACCGGAATGTCCGGACCGCCGAGACGGACCCCGCTCCCCCGGAGGACTATCCGCTCCTGGACCAGGGCAGCGGGCTGGCCATCCTGCTGAACCGGATCCGTCGGCCCGTGTTCACCGAGGAGTTTGAAGATCTCCTGTTTTCCGGGGACACGGACCTGGCCTCGCTCAAGGTTTTGACCCGCATCCGGGCCGTCCTGCTGGTGCCGATGATCGGGGGCAACCGCCTGGTGGGGTTCCTGACTTTCGGCCCCAAGAGCAACGGCGCCCTCTACAGCCAGGAGGAGTTGGCCAACCTGAGGGCCCTGGGGATCCAGGCCGCCTCCCTGATCGAGAGCCGCCAACTCTATCTGGAAAGCCTCGGCCGCAAACGCCTGGAAACCGAACTCGAGGTCGCGCGTGACATCCAGGGCCGCCTGCTGCCCACCGGACCGTTGGATACGGATTTTTTCAGCATCTGCGGCCGCAACGAACCCTGCCGCATGGTGGGTGGGGATTATTTCGACTATTTCCACCTTGAAGACGGCAGTCTGGGCTTTGCCATAGCCGACGTTTCCGGCAAGGGCATCCCCGCGGCCCTGATGATGACCTCCCTGGTTGCCGCCTTCCGCCGGGAGGCCAAGGCGGGCACGGGCCCGCGCCGCGTCATGGACCGGCTGAACCCCGTGGTGGCCTCGCTGGTGTCGGCGGGCAACTTCATCTGCCTGTTTTTCGGAATATGGAATCCGGACACGGGAGTGGTCCACTATTGCAATGCGGGCATGGATCCCCCGATCCTGTTCCGGCCCCGGGCCTTCTACCGGCAAAAGCTCAAAAGGGGCGGTCCCGTACTCGGGGTCGAGCCCAACCGGCACTACCGGGAGGGCGCGCTGGCCCTCGAACCCGGCGACCGCCTGTTCATGTTCACCGACGGCATGACCGAAGAGCAGAATCCCCTGGGGGATTTCTTTGACACCGAACGCCTGCTGGACCTGGTTGCCGACAACCTGGAATCTTCCCCATTGCGCCTTATCGACAAGATTTTTTCCGCCGTCAATGCGTTTGGCGGTGAAGAGAAGACGGATGACAAGACTGCAATCGTATTGGAAATAAAGAACCTACAATAATTCCCGCCCGGCGGTCCCCTTCTTGCTCAAGTAAGGATGGACCCGGCCGATGATCAGGGGTTTCGCGGGTGCGAAATTTCCCTCAAGGCCCCAGCCTTCCGGCCGATTCCCTTTTAGTCCGCATCGTTTCACATCAGTCCTGGAAAGGGGGGGATCGGCATGGTGCCGGAAACTTATATCCTGGTTGGCTTGTCGTTGATCGATCTCTTTTGGTGGTTGAGAAAATGACACACGCGATCTAGCCCCTGGCTGCCGGTTCTCGCCACGGTCAGGGGTATTTTTTTGCCCAAAATCACGCTCAAACCGCCGGCCAGATCTGCCGCGCGGACATGAATCCCAACCAGACAGCCCCCAGCCCGAGAATGAGATTGGCCGAAACGTTGAGCAGGGCCAGGTGGGAAGCCCCGTCCTGCAGGTAGCGCAGGGTCTCGTAGCCGAAGGTGGAAAAGGTGGTGAAGGCCCCCAGGAAGCCCACGGCCAGCAACATGCGCAGCGGATGCGTCACCAGGGCGGTACCGCGGTCCAGTTCCAGCAGAAAGCCGAGGGCCAGACAGCCCAGCACGTTGACCATGAGGGTCCCGAAAGCAAAGTGGCTGCCCAGGGACCGTTCGGCCAGGATGCCGACTCCGTAGCGGGACACCGCTCCGGCGGCACCCGCGATTCCGACCAGAAACAGGGATTGCAAGGCCAGTCCTCCCTAGATCATATGAAGGCGGCCGGACACCAGGCCCGGCCACCGCGCTCATCCGGATCCGAGGTCAGGAACCGATAACGTTCTTGACGGCCGCTTCGTAGGTTTCCTTGCCGAAGCCCCCCACCCATTTCTCCCGGATGACGCCCTCGCGGTCGATCAGGAACGTCGTGGGGATGCTCTGGATCCCGCCGAAAGCGGTGATGAGGTTGGGATCGTTGTTGAACATGACCATTTCAAAGGTAAGCCCGTTGTTCACGGTGTAGGAGCGGACCTTGGCCTCACCTTCACGCCCCATGGCCACGCCGACAACCACCAGGTCGTCGCTGTAGGTCTCGCTGAGTTCCTGCAGATGCGGCATGGCCCTGCGGCAGGGCGGGCACCAGGTATCCCAGAAATCCAGGATGACGGCCTTGCCCTGCAGGCTGGACAGCTGGAGATTTCCGCCATTGATTTTCCTGAGGGTGAAATCCGGCGCGGGGCCCCCTTTGCGGGCCACGACCGGACGGGCGGGTTGGGTATCGGTCCCGGCATTCTCGGCGCCGGTTTCACCCTGCTCCGACCCGCAGCCGGACAGGGCCAGGGTGCCGCAGGCAAGAATGAAGATGGCGAGCACCAATCCAGGTATATTAAGAACCGTCTTTCTGCGCACGGCAGATCCTCCCAGTTGGATGATGGTAGCGGGAACCTGTGTATGAAGTCGGTCTGGTAACCCACGGGCGGAATCCCAAACCCGGAGCAGAAGCGTTCGAACTCCGATAATTTGGGAAATATTTCCCCAATATGCAACTTTGGGCTATTTTTGGGCCCGCGGCGGGAACCATATCTTGTCTAACCCCGTTATCTTCGTATAGTACCTTTCGTAAGGACCATTTTCGGCCCCACGGCCGAATTCACCGCGACAACCCCGTAGCGAGGTTCGCCGGAACATGAAATCAGAACACCGAAGTCGTGCCTTGATCACCTTGGGGCTGTTTTTTGCTCTCACCTGGGCCTTGCCCCAACCGGCTTCAGCCGAAGTCCTGATCAAGGTCACGCCCGGAAGCAAGACCGCGGAAATCGGCCAGGATATGGTCCTGGGAATTGAAGTTGTTCCCCCGGCAGGCACGGCCCTTCTGGCCGAAGGCCTGGTGATCGAGGTTGCGCAGGAAGGTGGCTCCAATTTTTTCGGCACCCCCTACCCTCTGAAGACCCTGTCCGCAATTGATGAGCCAGCGAAGGCCTACCAGGGGACAGCCATTTTTGAATGGGCCGCTCCGGTTGGGGCCGATGTCGAGCCCCTGTCCGCCGAGCTCATTGTCACGGTGCGCGCCACCACCACTTCCGGGACCGCCGAAACCGGCCGCTGGTCGGGAACCATGGAAGTGGGCTACGGGGAAGAGTGGTCCGCCGACCGGATCAGCGATTTCATCGCGCGCAAGGGCATCGGTTTTTTCCTGGTGCTGGTGTTCGGCTTCGGCCTTCTGATGAGCCTGTCCCCCTGCATCTACCCCATGATCCCCATCACCCTGGCGGTCATCGGGGCCCAGAGTCAGGAAAAGGGGGCCATGCACGGCCTGATCATGTCCGTCACCTATGTGGTGGGCATGGCTTTCGTCTACGCCATCATGGGCGCCCTGAGCGCGACGGTTTTCAGCGGGATCACCGCCTTCATGCAAAGTCCCGTGGTGCTGGTGCCCATCGCCGTCCTGCTGCTGGTACTTTCCTTCAGCATGTTCGGCGCTTTTGAACTGCAGGCGCCCGCTTTTCTGCGGGACCGCCTACAGGGTCCCGGCGCGGGCAACCGGGGCGGACTGATCGGCGTTTTCGCCATGGGTCTGGTGGCCGGGCTGGTGGCCTCGCCCTGCGTGGGGCCCTTTCTGGCCGCTCTTCTGGTATGGGTCGCAACCACGGGCGACTGGATCCTGGGATTCCTCTCCCTGTTCACTTTCGGCATGGGCATGGGTCTGCTGCTGATCGGAGTGGGAACCTTCCCCGCGCTGCTGGGCAGCATGCCCCAAAGCGGCGGCTGGATGGACACCGTCAAGAGGGGAATGGGCCTGCTGCTGGTGGCCATGGCCTTCTATTTCGTGCGGCCCGGCAGCGTGCTCCCGGCCCACATCTTCTATCCCCTGGTCGGAGTCACCACCATCCTGACCGCGGTGTTCATGGGGGCCTTCGATTCCCTGGCGCCGGAAGCCGGCTGGTGGCCCCGCACCCTCAAGGGTTTGGGCCTGGTGACCTTCGTGGCCGGGTTGTTTTTCCTGGGGGGATCATTCCTGCAGCACGGATTCCTGATGCCTTCCCCCCTGGCGGAAAATTTCGCACAACCCGTCAAGGAAGGGAAAGGCCCCGCGGCGACCACGGTGGTTTCCACCGGGAATGACGGCCCGGGCGAAACCGAGGCCGCCCCCCTGCCCGAAAAGGTCCAGTGGACCAAAATCCACACTGGCGAAAAAGTGGAATCCTTCATCGAGGCCAAAAGAGCGGAGGCCAAAGCCGCCGGTCGCCCGGTGATGATCGATTTCTGGGCCAAGTGGTGCGTCTATTGCAAGAAGCTCGACAAGCTGGTCTGGAATGTTCCCGAAGTGGTGGCCGAAGCCCAGCGGTTCGTGGCCATCAAGGTCGACGCCACGACGGCCGACGACGAGGAAATGACGAAGATCAAAGAGGAGTTCAAGGTGTCCGGCCTGCCCCGCGTCATTTTCATCGACAGCCGGGGCGAGGTTCTCCATGGGCGGTCCGCGGGCTGGAAACCGGCGGACGAGATGCTGGCGGTCATGAAAAGTATCCGCTGACCCCGGCTACTGGAACCGTACTTCGGATCGATAGTCCCCGTCGAAAACCTTCAGGGGGCCGTTGCCCGGGTTTTCGGTCAGGATCTCGGGCATCCCGTCCCCGTCGATGTCCAGCAATTCTATCTTGCCGAAAAACGGCTCGTCTTCCCACTCGATATCCCCGGAGACCGAATCGACCACCTGGCCGGAGTTCAGGACGATTTCCACCCGGCGGTCGCCGTCGATATCCCCGCACCGCACCTGGGTGGCCGAGTATTCGTTGATGCTGGTGAAGTCCTTGGTGAAATTGGCGCCGTCGACGTAGACGATGCGGTTGTCCGCCACCATGACGATTTCATTGGCTGCATCATCGTCCATGTTGGCGGTGGTGAAACAGGAGACGGTCTCGTATTCCCCCGGCAGCGATTCCCACAGCAGGACATACCCGTCCATGGCCCAGGCATACACCTTCCCGTTGCTGGTCCGGCAGAGAATGCCGTCCTCCAGGCCGTCACCATCCAGATCCGCTGTAATGACTTCGTCGGGAATGCCGCTGAGCTGGATGCTCTTCCAGACCCTGCTGACACCCTGGCCGTCCATCTTGGCCACCTGGACGGTGCCGAACCTCTCGCCGATGGCGAAGAACATTCCCTCTTCACCGTGGATGGGTTCGAACTTGGCGACATGGTTCACCCGGTCGGCCGCCCAGGACAAGGTGCGGTACTGGGAGTAGGACAATTCCCCCGCGGCACGGGCCATCCCGGGTCCGGATCCCAGCAGGGCGAGGAAGGCAAACAGGACCGTCAGGAAAACCATACGGGCGGCAGGCACACGCCACGCCGGTAAAACGCCACGAAAGATCAGCATGAAACACCTCAGTGCGGAAAGCCGTGCGGGGTCCGGCAGACCCGGGGCGGCACGGCGGGTTCATCAGGGGGTGACCCGATCAATATAACCCACTCGGGCAGTCCGGTCATGTATTTCAGTGTTGTCGAATCGATTCGGACTACGGCCAGGCGAGTCGTCGGCCCGGGGCCGGCTGGTGTCACTGAAACCCGAACCCAGACCCTGGAACAGGTTGACCTCGGTGCGGCCGGTGCCAGACAAAGTTCTTTGTTGACCAGTCAACTTGCTGCCATTAAATAATATATAAATACTGGTGACCACCCCCGGTGCAACGGGGAAGGGAATTCGCATGGAGGGCTGAAATGATGGCTGAAAAGCGCGCACCCGGCACCGAAGCGGACCAGACGTGAAAAACCCCATTCCCGACCCCGACCTGGGCGATCCCCCCGACAGCTATCTGACCCTGGCTGAAGCCGCGGAAGTAGAGCTGAAAGTTCAACGGTCCCGCTTCGTGGCCCTGGCCGTTCCGGTCACTTCGGCGGCGGAAGCCCGCGTCCGTCTGGAGGAAACCGCCCGGCGTTACCATGACGCCCGTCATGTCTGTTACGGATACCGGCTGGGTGTGGGCCGGGACATGGCCACCCGCAAAAGTGACGACGGTGAACCTTCCGGCACGGCGGGCGAACCGATTCTGGCGGCCATCGGCAAGTTGGATCTGACGGACGTCCTGGTGATGGTGGTCCGATATTTCGGAGGGATCAAGCTGGGCACAGGTGGTCTGGCCCGGGCCTACGGCCGGGCGGCCGCCGAGGCGCTCAGCCGCGGCACCATTCGTGAAGTCCCGCTGGGCCGGGAGTTTGTCCTGGATTTTTCCTACGCCCAGGAAAAGACCGTCCGCCGCCTCCTGGAAAGCTGGCGGGGCCGTCCCGTCGCTCAGGATTACGGGGAGAACGTCCGCTGGCGCATCTGGCTGCCCCACTCCGCCTGGCGGGGTTTTGCCGGATCCCTTACCGAACAAACCGCCGGTGCGGTTGTCCTGGAAGAAGCGGACTGCTGATTTCCCAACAAAAAAAGGGCCCCGGTGCCACCGGAGCCCTTTCCCATTCGCCCGCATCCATTTATTTGGGCCGGTGACGGTATGCCGGCCTTGCCGTTTCGCTAGACGGTCGTCTCCTCGGCGTAATCCTGCATGTACCGGAAGGCCTTGCTCTGACGGATCTTCTCGAAGGCCTCTTCCTTGATCTGCCGGATCCGCTCGCGGGTCAGGCCCATGATCTGCCCGATTTCCTCGAGGGTCATTTCCTGGTCGCTGCCCAGGCCGTAATACAACCGCAGGACCTTGGCCTCGCGCTCTTTAAGATCACCCAGCATGCGGCCGATGCTCGAGTTCAGGTCATCGTCCAGAACCTTGTTGTCCGGACCGACGCTGGTGGTGTCCTCGAGGAAGTCCAGGTAGGTGCTGTCCTCGTCGTTACCCACGAAGTCATCCAGGAAGAAATTGTCCTGCATCAGGGGAAGGGTGTCCTTCACCTCGTCGATGGACAGGCCCAGAACCTTGGCGATTTCCTCGGGCTCGGGCTTGCGGCGCAGCTTCTGCTGCAGTTCGCCGCTGGCCTTCTTGATCTGGTTCAGCACGCGGGCCCGGTTCAAGGGCATGCGCACGATCTTGCTGTGGTTGGCCAGCGCGGCCAGGATCGACTGGCGGATCCACCACACGGCGTAGCTGATGAACTTGAAGCCGCGCGTCTCGTCAAACCGCTGGGCGGCCTTCAGGAGCCCCAGGTTGCCCTCGTTGATCAGATCTTCCAGGGGTACACCGTAGTGGGCGTATTCCTTGGCGATCGAGACCACGAACCGCAGGTTGGCCTTGACCAGCTTGTGCAGGCTTTCGCTGTCGTTGGAATGGATACCGCGGGCCAGTTCGCACTCCTCGGCCCTGGTCAGCAGCGAGTAGGCCTTCACTTCCTGGAAATAGAGATCCAGGGTGCTCATCAACTGGGCGGCCGGAGCCACTTGGTCGGAGCTGACCTTGGCCGCTTTGGTTTTGGCGGCTTTGGTTTTGGCGGCCTTGGTTTTGGCGGCCTTGGTTTTTGTGGCCTTACCTTTGGCCGCTACCTTGGTCTTGGCGGCAACCTTGGTCCTGGCGGCTTTATTGGTCCGGGCGGTGGTCTTCTTTTTTTCGGTCTTGCTAACAGCCATTTCAATTTCCTCTCCGGGTAATCCTGCATTTTTTTCCGGACGCGTTATCCCCCGGGTCATGCTTTGTTGTCGTTTGGGGGCAAACCCGTACCCAACCAATAACAATATCTGTACCATAATTTCGAAAAATCTAAACTTCTCGACGAATCTCTATTGTATTACACTCCAATGCTTTACAAGATGACGAAATCTGTTTTTTCGCTAACGGGGTCCAAAATTCCCTTCTTTCTTGACAATTTGTCAAGACCGTCCCTGCCGGGGACGTCACTTTGTCAAATTTTTTTTGGAAATAATTGATATCCGGTCCGCCTCAATAGGCAGTTGGGCAGAAGCTCCTTCATGGGATATGATGATGATTCGTCAGGCCACCCGTCAAACCCGAACATCCCCACGGGAGCGATCCATGCCGGCAAATCAAGGCCCCACCGTGACGGACTCCCAATCCGCGCCGAGGCCGTCATCCATCTGGTGGGGGGCACCCGCCCTGTTGATTCCCCTTCTAACGGGCGTTCTCCTGTCCTGGCACAGCCTCGGGGACTACGATATCTGGTTCCACCTGCGGGCCGGACGCGATCTTCTGGAAGGTCAGGGAGTGATCGCCACCAATCTGCACTCCTTCACCGAACCGGACCACCCCTGGGTCAATCATGAATGGATGTTCCAGGCTCTGACCGCCCTGACCGGCCCACGATCCCCGGATTCAGCCTCCAGCGCGGCGCAGCCGGATGTGCTGGGCTGGCACCTGACAAGGTCCCTGCTGACACTCCTGCTGTTGTTGACCCTTATCGGGGGTGACGGCGGCTGGGCGAAGTTCCGCGGCCGGGCGGGGCCCGTCGTGGCGGCCTGGTCGGGAGTGCCGATCCTGGCCGCCCTGATGCTGATCTGGCCCCGATTGACAATCCGTCCGGAATTGTTCTCCTACCTGTTTTTCGTGGTCCTGGTCAGGGGCACCGAGAGGGTTTTTCGCGGATCCCAAACCCCATCCGGAAGTGGGTGGCCACCGGTGGTCCGCATTTTTCTGCTTACGGTGGTCTGGGCGCAATTCCACGGGTTCGCCGCCCTGGTTCCCGCCGTCCTGCTGCTGGCCTGGATCCTGACCCCCATCCAATCACGCGTGGAACATCACAGAACCTTCCCTGATACCCAAGGACCACCTCGCTGGCGTGGAGCCGCCTTGATCGGGTTGAGTCTGGTGGCCCTGACCCTGACGCCCAATGGCTGGAACGGCCTGTTGATGCCCCTGCGGGCCCTGGGGCAGTTCTCCCAGGATCAGGTGGATCTGCGCGCCACGATCTCGGAGCTGGTTCCCCTGCAGGATTCCCCCAATTCGTTGGCCTTGACCATCACCGCCTATCGCGTCTGCCTGGTCTGGGGATTGATTTGGATCATCGGCACCTGGGGGCGGGTCAGCCTGCTGCGGATCATCATCTTTGCCCTGGCCGGATGGGCCGCCTGGAACACGCAGCGCAGCAGCGGTTTTTTCGGCCTGGCCTTCATCCTGCTTCATTCGGGAGCAGGCACCCGCCCCTGGCGCTTTTCCCTGCCGGGGCGAGTGACGACCCGGCGACCCACGGCAACCGCCGTTGTGGGGCTGGCCCTCACTTTCCTGGTTGCCGGCATTTTCTGGCCCCGGATCGTCAATGACGACTTTTATCTGCAGGAAGGCGTGGGACGCCGCTTCGGTGCGGGGTTGGCGCCGGCACACTACCAGATCGGAGCCGCCACGGCCCTGGCCTCTCACCGGAACCCGCGGGTTTTCGCCAACCTGGACGCGGCCGGGTTTCTTTTGGCAAACACCTCCGCGCGACCGTTCATCGACGGGCGGACCGAAGCCTATTCCGCCGACCTCTGGAACGAATACCATCGCATCAGGAAAGCCGATGACCAGTCACTGCAATTGCTGGCCCAACGCTCGGTGGAATGGGTCTGCCTGGCAACAGGTGGCGGCGCCTTCATACCGTTGGCCGAAAAGCTGCTGGTCTCTCCCGCCTGGAAGCTGGCGGTGGCGGAGGGAGCCGGGCTTTTGTTCCGCCGTACTGATGAGGCCGGCGATCCCCCGGTGACATCGGCCCGGGACCAGAGCGGTTTGCTGGTCCGGGCCGCCCGGGATATTCGTTCCCCCGACGAAAAGGAATCCCCCACCCGCAAGGCCGACCTGTGCCTGGCCGCGGGCCGCCTCTACAAATTCGCCGCGGATCCCGGACCGCGGGAGGAAGTCTATCGGCTGGGGCTGGAATTCAAAGGCAACCACCCGAACCTGAATCACAATCTGGGCAACCTGCTGCTGAACCGGAATGGGTTCAAGGAGGCCCTCCCCCTGTTCACGACCGCCCTGGAAGTGAACCCGCGGCTGGTCGGCTCCGCCCTCAACGCCGGAGTCTGCCAGATGCGGCTGGGGCGTCCTGCGGACGCCGTGGACTCATTCCGCCGGGCGGTTTCCCTGGACCCGGACCGGTTCGAGGGCTGGGTCAATCTTGCCGCCGCCTACCAGGGATCCGGAAATCGGCAGGGAGCGGTCTCGGCCTTGAAACGGGCCCTGGAAATCAGGCCGCGTGATTCACGGCTGCAGAAGCGATTGCGGGAATTGGGCGGGTGACATGAGGCAATGGAACCACCGGGCCCGGCCATGGACCGGACCCGGTCTCAAATCATTTAGAACTTAACCTGGACCGTATATTTAAGGACCGTTTCCCCGTCGGCGGGCACCGGCACGTCAAACGCCAGTTCCTGCGCGCTCACCTTCCGGTGGGGATGGGATTCCTCGACAACTTCCCAGAACCCTCCCACCGGCTCGCTAACTTCTACAACCACTGCGTCTTGGCGATGATTCCTGATAGTGACCTCGAACGTGGTCCGGTAAAGATTGTCGGCCAGCTTCTGACTGTCGGTCCGGACTCTTTCGGCCACGATGTCGAAAGCGTTGCCCACCGTCAAATCGATGGTCTCCTTGGTGGGCGTGTGGTCGATGCGGTCTTCGCCTAGCAGTTGCCGCGCCCCGGAGGACGACAGGCCGTAAACCCGGAACACGCCCGCGGGCAACGCCATCCCCAGCTTGTTATCCTTCGTGTTCTCGAAGCTGTAGCTGACGCTGACCTTCGATTTTTCAGCCAGGCGCCCGATGCCCCTGAAATGATGGGGCCGGGCCCGCAGCCGGTAGTGTTTCGTAACCTTCAGACCCGACACGTCGAAAAGCGAAATCTGTTTGATCTGTTTGTCCAGCAGGTCCGTCGGCCGCTGCAGGGTGTACATGTGATAGTCGTAGAGGGTCTCTTCCTGGAAGCGCGCGCCCGCAGGGGTCGCCAGCGCCTTATCCATCGACATCATGGTGTCCATGGCGGGCCGGACCTGATTGATGTCCCCGGCCACCAGCAGCAGGTTGGCCTCCCGGTAGGAGGCCCCGGTCCGGTTTTCAACGGTGACCCAGGCCTGCAGACCGGCCTTGGCACCCTTTTCATCCAGCTGCAGCACATAATCCGCATGCCAGGAAAATCCGCCCGTCAGGTAGGATGTCTCGACCTCCGCCGCGCCCCCCTTCGCCGCCTCGGCCAACCAGACCAGCGTGGGCCGCGCCCGCAGGTTTTCCGGCAGGTCCGACAGGGCCAGGCGACCCGGCATCTCGAAGACGATCTCCTCGTCCACCCGGTACACGGGACCGTTACTCATTCCCAGGAGGGTTCCGGTCCGGCGCGAACCGTCCTCCTGTATCCAGGACAACTGCCGGCCAACGTACTTCTGCAGGATCTTGTCGGGGGACATGAGATCGAATTCGTAATTCTGTTCGTGCAGTACGAGGCCCGTCTTTCCGGACGACGAGACCAGCAGGGTCACCGGATTGATGCGGGACGGCACGTCCCTGAATTCAAAGGAAAATTCACCCCGGGGAAGATCCACCCGCCTGATTTCGCGCACCAGGGCCAGGTCCCGGTTGTAGACCGTCACGTCGATGCTCGAGCGGTCACCTTGCCCCGAAGCCACCAGAGGCAACTCCCCCGCGGCCACGAAACCCGCCCCGCCCGTAAGCAGGGCACAGGTCAACAAAAGGCATCCCAATAAGTTAAACGGCTTGGCCATCATGGCGAAAACCTCCGGTTGGGGACGAAAAAGCTGCGGCACACCGACAATTTCCCTGAAATAGGCCGTTACGGCCATTCAATCTAAAGTCAAAGACGGTTCGGACGATCATTCTGTTGACCCGGATGTTTCGGGTAAACAGAAAAAAATCACCAGGGTGCCGGAAATTTCAACCCGGCCACGACCTGTAATGTCACTTTTGGAGGTGCATGTTGGGCCACACCATCCTCATCGCGGACGACGCCGAATTCATGCGGGACATGCTCCGCCAGATCATCGAGGACATGGGTTGGACCGTGGCTGGTGAAGCCGGTGACGGGACGGAGGCCATCACCCAATACCGGAAAATAAAACCCGACCTGCTGCTACTGGACATCACCATGCCCAACCTGGACGGCACCCAGGCCCTGAAGACCATTCTGGCGGACGACCCCCACGCCCAGATTGTCATGATCACGGCCCTCGGTCAGAAGGACCAGGTTCTCGACGCCATCAAGGCCGGCGCCAGGGATTTCATCATCAAGCCCTTCGATCATGACCGGGTCGCCGACACCCTCCACCGGATCCTCGCCCCCAGTCCGGTTGCCTGACGCCCTCTTTATCCGGACAGAATCACCAGCACCGCGACTCCCAGCAGCAGGCAGTAGATGCTGAATTTCCAGAAGTGGGCCTGCACCACGGCCAGGGCGGTCCACCGAATGGCCGCCAGTCCCACGCCGAAAGCGACCAGCCCCGCCAGGACCAGCCGGACCCATTCAGCCATTCCATTTGAATTCCCGTCCATCAATTGCAGCGCCAGGGCGCCGCCCACCGCCGGGATGGAGAGCAGGAAACTGAACCGGGCGGCTTCGGCCCGTGGCAACCCCGCCCACAGAGCCGCGGCAATGGTGGTCCCGGAGCGGCTGATTCCCGGCAGAATCGCGAAAACCTGGGCGAAGCCGATGAAAAAAGCGCGCCCGACAGAGGGCGCGCGGGGTTCCCAGGGATCCGCCAGGGGGTGGTCCGCGGCGGCAAAGCGTGTGGAAAAAAGGATCCCCGCGGTGAACACCAGGCCGCCGGCGGCAAACAGGGGGCTGTGAAAAAGGTCTTCGATCTGGGATCTGAACAAAAGCCCGACCACCACGGCCGGCAGGGTTCCGGCGGCCAGGCTCATCTGGTAGCGGCGGGCCTCCCGGTCGAAGGCCAACAGGCGCCGGACCTCGCGCCGGTAGACCACCAGAATGGAACCCAGGGTTCCGACATGGAGGATGATGTCGAAAAACACATCCCCTTCCCGCGTTCCCAGGAAAGTCTGAAACAGGACCAGGTGCCCCGAACTGCTGACGGGCAGGAACTCGGTCAGCCCCTGGACGACCGCCAGCAGGATCATGTTCAGAAACTCAACCACCGTGGCAAACCTCACTGTCGTGCGACCCGCACCAGGGCCTCAAGTTACTTGGCTGACTGCGTATCGGCCTAGGGATGACCGCCCGATTTGCGGGCTGCCCGGGCCTGACTGTAATGCAGTCGGGCCTCCTGAGGCATACCCAGGGCGTCACAGGTCAGGGCGATCTGGTAGTGGGTGCGGCCGTCCTCGGGGAAAAATTCCAGCGCGTTCTCGAGACTGGCCCGCGCTTCCTCGTATCGCTCCATCTTGTGGAGACAGGTCCCCCGGTAGTAGGGAATGCGCGCCAGGCGGGAATCCAGTTTCCAGGCCAGGTCGAAGCGAAGGCAGGCATCCTGGTAGATACCGCTCTTCATCAGGCAAAGGGCCGCATAGTAATGTCCCAGGGCAAAACCCGGATCACATTCAACACTCCGCTCGAAACAGTCCAGGGCCCGCACGAAATCCTCGCGGGCATAGTGGACAAGCCCCAGATTCTGGTAACCTTCGGCATCCTGCTCGAGGGCCAGGGCGGATTCGAAGGCCCGGATGGCCTCGTCGCTGCGCCCCTCCTCCGCATAAATGGCGCCCAGGTTGTGGAAGGCCACCGGACCGGCGCCCTCCTGATGGGTGGACTTCCGGTAGGCCCGAACGGCCTCGTCGCGGCGTCCCTGGCGGTCCAGACACACCCCGAGGTTTGTCAGGTAGGATGGGGTGCCCGGTTCGAGTTCCAGGGCCCTGCTGAAGCAATGCTCCGCCCGCTCGGGAAGGCCGAGTTTCATGAAAACGCAGCCCAGGCGGTAATGCCAGGGATGCTGGTCCGGCGAGGAGGCAAGGGCCATCTCGTAGGCCTGCCGTGCTTTCTCAAGCTCGCCGTCCATCTCGGCCTGACGCCCGGACTTGAAAAGCCCGGCACTCGTCGGAGAAGCGTCATTGTGCGGTGTTGATTCCGGTGCTGGTTGACTCATGCGGGGAATCTACCCCAGATAACACCCGGGGTCAACTTCGGGGATGATTCGGGGACGAGACTGAAGCCTCACTCAAAAGGGGGAGTTGTCGTCGATTTCGACTTCCAGAAGGATATTGATCGGGCCTTCCCCGGTCAGCAACCGCCTGGGAATCTTGACGGGGACAACCACCGGCGGCCGCAATTCCTCGAAAATGGCGTCCGTCAAGGCCTTGGTGGACTCCCCTATTTCCGAACCGGGAATGGGTGGACCGTAGTCGATCCCCAAACCGCTCGCTTCGATCTTTTCGGCTTCAGGTGCGGATTTGCTCTCCGCCACAACGGGAGAGGGGAAACTTTTCCCCTTCGCGCCGGACCGGGGTTTCTGGTTGAGCTGATTGACCGTAAGACCCAGGATTGATTTCAGGGTTTCCCGGACGCCCTCGCCCTTGCCGGCATTGGCGGGAAAGGAAAGAAGTCCCCAGGGGTTGAGCAGGCTTTCCATGCGATCGACCGGAAGTATCTCCGCCTGGTCGCGGCCGTTGTACTGGATGACGACCGGGACCTCGGTCAGGTCCAGTTCGAAGGATTCCAGGTAGCTTTTCAGGGACTCGAAAGCCGCCAGGCTCTGGTCCAGCTGTTCCAGCTTGGAATCGATCACGAAAACGATTCCGTCGAAGGGAGCCTCATCGGGCATACCGGCGGCGTCGTGGCTTTCTTCGCCCGCGTCCACGGCCTGCACCCGAACCTGCCAGGTGCCGTCATCGCCCTGGTTGACCCGGAAAGCTATTTGACGCTCGGGATCCCCGCAGTCCTGCATCAGGACCTGCTCGGGCGGAATGGAGTGATGGATAAAGCGCAGATTGGCCCGCTTCCCCGAACCGGCGGGACCGTAGTAGAGCAGGCGGCAGGTCTTCTGCGAAGTCATCATTTCTTCAGCCAAGGCGGTTTCCTTTGCATGTTTGCACCATGTGCGGATCTTTCCGCAGAGAGTCCATGTCCGGAATATGCAAGGCCTGTGCCACCAAACCCTGTCCCAAAACCCGGATTTTTGCCCAAATCCGCCATTTGGCTAAAGTAGGCAAGCAAATTGCATTACGATCGCGGACAGAGGGATGAATCACGCACGGTGGACCGTTTCGAGTTCCATCGGGGCATTTCAAGGAAAGATCCGCAACAGAAAGTGGCCAGATGACCACCAACACCGACAAAATCCTGAAGACCATGTTCGGCCGCCTGCTTCAAATCGAGGTTGAGGAAGACATCATCAACAAGCTTTGTGCCGTCATCGACAGCGTGACCGACAGGGTCGGGGGAAATTTCGATTTGGACACCGTCCAGGGCCAGAACACTTTTCGCGCCCTCCTGTGTTCGATGGTGGTCCACGGCTGGGGCAACGGGATGCATCCGTACCACAATCCCGGAGCCAACCAGGACGGTCAAGCCGTCGAGGTCCGGGTGAGCAAGGATATCCTGATGTCCATGGAAGACCTCCAGTCTCTCCGTTACGTCAAGAAGGACAACCAGGGCCGGGTGAAACAGGCCCTGTTCGAGCCGGACCATAATGTGCGGGTCCGGCAGCAGATCGACGAGATCCTGGGTGAAATCAGCCGCAACAAGGGAAAAAGCTAACCCCTCTCGGAAAACGGCGACCGGGCGCTTCCCGACCATCGGCCCATGAGAAAAAGCGCGGCTCCGATAATTTCGGAGCCGCGCTTTCTTTTTTGGTCGACCGGGGAGATCAGAAGATGTTTTCCCCATCGGCCAGGATTTCGTTCAAGGCATCCCGGAAGTGGTTGTTGCTGTTGGCCACCTCGGGAGTCACCTTCTCCTTGTACAGTTCCCAGGACTTCTTGATTTCGGCGCCCAGGGCCTCCAGGAGGTTGCCGTCCGCCTTGGCCTGGTCGTAGAGATCACGGTTGTAGACCATGATGTCGGAAACCAGGGCACGGGCCAGCATTTCTTCCTTGCTGCGCCGGCGCCGGGAAGACCTTTCCACGGGACGATCCATCACCGCAACCTCGGCGGCCGGTTCGCCGGCATGGGCCGACGGCGCGGATGAAGCAGCTTGCGGTTCCACCGTCGCGGTGGCGGGACTGGTCACGGGTTCGTCTGCCGGCGGCGTTTCGCTGGCCACGGGCTCTTCGGCGACCGGCTCCTGGGCGACCGGGTCCTGGGCGACCGGCTCCTGGGCGACCGGGGTTTCGGCAGCGGCAGGTTGCGTGTACTCGTCATACCCCTCCTGAACCGCCAAGGGCTGGTCCTGGACTTCGGGGGTTTCTTTCTGGGCCTGGCTGCCGTCAAGGCTGAACACGCCGCCACAGGCAGGGCAACGGACCTTGATCATCCGCGGGGGAATTTTGGTAGCATCCAGCTGGTATCGAGCCTGACATTCGGTGCAGGTAGTGATCATTACCCCGCTCCTCCTAGAATTCCGGGAAAAACACAAATCCAATCTGGATATTTCATCGGCAGCCGCTGCCGGCAATTTAGCACCGATTGCTGCTATTTTCCCGAATCCTGCTTCAGGGGTTGTAGATGAGGTCCATTACCAAACGTCCCACCTGGGCCAGACTCGCACCGGAACAGATAGCGGGCGTATCGGCGGTGGTGTGCCACTGGGGGAAGTCGAAATCGATCAGATCCACGGCCGGAATCCCCTGTTGCAGGAACGGCACGTGGTCGTCGAAGACCCCCGGCCCCCGTTCCGGCACGAAGGCCGCCAGGCCCAGTTTTTCCGCCCGCTCGAAGATGGCCGCCGTCCACGCCGGGGCGTTCACCATGGAGAAGCCTTCCATGGGGATCTGCAGGTTTTTCTCACCGACCATGTCCAGGATGACCACCCCCCGGGGGGTCCCGCGGGCAAGGGGATTGCCGAAATCCCGGCAGGTCTCCGCTAGGCGCCGGCTGCCCAGGCAGAACCCATCCGAACTTCCCGCGAGTCCCGAATCCTCGCCGTCCAGAAACATCAGGTCGACCCCCTGGGGCGGAGGGTTGTCGGCCAGGATTTCCATCAGGTGCAGGAGGACGGCGACCCCGCTGGCACCGTCATTGGCCCCGGCCAGCGGTGTGGACCGAAGTTCGGGATCATCATCGTGGTCGCTTATGGGCCGCGTGTCGTAGTGGGCGCCCAACCAGAGCCGCTGCCCCCCTGTCGGACCGGCGGAAACAACCACATTGCAAAGCCGGACAGCCTCACCCGACAACGGGTCGACGGCATCAAAACAGAGGGTGTTGACTTCCAGGCCGCCGCTGCGGGCCGTCTCCACGATCATTTCACGCAGCTGGCGGTTTCCCACCGACCCCGGAGTCCGGGGCCCCAGATCGCACTGGGCGATGAGCAGTTCCATGGCCCGGTCGCCGGAAAATTCCGCCGGCACCCCGCTCTCTTCACACAAGGACGCGGAATTCCCGAACAGCCCCAGCAGGCAGACGGCAACACAAAGGTGCCATCGGGATAAATTCAGCCCGCCGCCGGGCATGTCACGCCGCAAGCTAGAAAACAAAGGTGGCCTCCAGTCCCAGCCCCAGGGTGGTGGTCGTCTGTCCCGAAGCGATGTTCTTGCTCTTGCTGAAAACAAACCGCACGGCTCCGCTGAGGTTCCTGGTAATCTGGTAGCTGAACCGCGGGTTCAGGCTGTACCTGTCCGTTCCGGTGGGCTTGGAAGCCCGGCCGCCCGGGTTTTCACGTTCCAGCCGGTCCTTTTGATAGGAAAGATCCACATCCATGGTAACGCTCTGACTACTGCCCGGCCGGTAGAGGCCCATTTTCGCCAGGAAGGTCTGGGCATTGAAGGAGTGACGCAACTGCAATCCCAACCTCATTTTATTATTGAGGGAGGTAACACCGTTGTTGATGGATTCGATGGTATTGAGATTGGCATTGAGGGTCGCCGTCATGCCGCTGTGGAAATTCAGGGTCCAGCGCGGAGTCAAGGAGCGCGTGACGTTGGGATTGTAGGTACGATCGGTAATGTTGTTGACGGTCTTGCTGCGCTTGTAGCTGATGTTGAAGTTCGACGAACGGAACCAACCGGAATCCAGTTCATCCTTGTTGCCGCCGAATATCTTCCATTTTTCGATTCCCGACAGGGACAGCTGGGCATCCGGCCAGTCCTGTTTGTAGCTCCGGACCACCGACCCCACCTGGTCCCTCCGCGTGTGGCTGTCGCCGAATTTCACATCAAGGGCGATGTCCTTGGTCACCCGGGTATTGGAGGACAAGGTCAGATTCGTGCGGTGGTCCGTCGCATAGGAGGAAAAGAGCGTATCCGGAATGTCCAGTTCGTTCACCAACCCGGTTTGGTACCAGAACGGGGCCGTGTCCAGCAACCGGGCATAGGAACTCGAGTTCTGGTCCGTGTAAACGACCTTGATCGGCGTCGTGTTGCGCAGCGTGTTCAGCAAAGGCTTGAAGATCAGCAACGGATCCAGGCCACCCCCCTCGCCGGTATCCTGGGGCTCTTCATCCTTGACCAGACCCAGATCCCTGTCCCTTTCCATCTGGGCTTCCGCCTCGGCCAACAAGCGTTCCTCATCCCGGCGCTGGATCTCCTCCGGTGTCAAATCCTCAAGGTCCTCAGGCCGTTCTCCAGAACCCGTCGGGGGTTTCCCGGCATCCGGCTGGTCCGGTGTCTGGACGGAATCTTCCTGCCGACCGGCCGCGCGTTGGTTCTGCCTTTCCAGGCTTCTCTGTTCCGAGATCATGCGGTCCCGCTCTGCCTGGGAATACTTCTTCTCCGGAATCAACGCCGTGAATGCTTCGCCTACGGGCACATCGAGACGGAACTCCCAGCGCCCCGAATTGCTGATGCTGCGGATGGAATCAGGATCACCCGGCTGGCGCTGGCCCGGGTCATGGGCGTCGGCAAAAGTCCCGTTGAACTGGATGCTGGGCCGTAATTTGGACAGACCCCTGACAGCCGTGCGCAAAGGAGCCATCAATGGCCCTTCGGGCAGGTCCTTGGCACGGGGAACCAAGACCGTCATGCGCAGGCCGTAGGACCGCCTGTTCTCCTGCCCGATATTGATGCCTCCAAGAATCTGCTCCCGCAGCAAGTCCCGGTCCGAGGCGGCCGTCACGCTCAGATCCAACAGGGATATTGGCTTGTAGTCGAAGCTGCCGGTCAGTTTCGCGGGACGTGTGCGACCCACCGGCCGCGGGGTGACCACTCCGTTATCGTTGATGGTGACCGTCGAATTGTAGGTGCTGGTAAAACTCCCGGCGAACGCCAATTTGCTGGGCACGATGGACAGCCCTTTGACGATGGGGATGTACTTCAGCAAGGGATAGTCACCGAGTTTGTAGTTCCCCGCAATTCTCAGATCGTAATTCAAGGCCCCCTGAAGACTCTTATCCCGGCGTCTTTCCAGAGGCCCGTCCAGGCTGCGGCGCGAGCCGCTGACCTGCAGCGACCAGGGGTCGACAAGATACCGGGGCAGGGCGCCCTTGGAAGGACCGTGGCTCAGCCGGGAGGAGAAACGTTCCTGGGTGTCGATGGTCGAAAGTGCGTTTTTGACATCTTCTTCGATGATTTCAATATCGCTGTGGGTTTCGTATTTGGGCCGGTTGATCGCCTGGCGACGGCTTCCGGTCAGAGGCAGCCGGAACCCCAACAGGGGGATGAAATCCTCCACCGCCAGGTTGGTCGCCACGTTCCAGTCCTGGGCATCCACACCCGTCCCCGCCGTCGAGCTGAGTCCGTGAAACTCGTCGTCCGTATGTTTCCAGTCGAAATCGACCTTGATCACGTCGGCCATGTTCAGGCGCACACCGGCCCTCTGGGCCAGCCCCATGTCCCTCTTGACACCTTCGAGGAGGACGTCGTTGAGATAGAAATAGCCCGAGGCTTCCTGGCTCAGCCCGTTGTTCATGAACCCGAAATAGTACCGTTTGACCAGGCGCAGATCGGGCCGGCCGACCACGCGCACCCGGTACGCCTCTCCGCTGCGGCGGTCATGCACGGTGGAGTGGATATGACCGTTTTCGTCGATGGTCCCGTTCTTGGCGTTCGACAGTTCGGCGATGTTGATGTTCATGAAGTGCCAGCCGGTCTTGACGGCGGAATCGCTGAACCTGTGGGTCACCTCGTAGTAGTTGAGGGTGTCGGCGCCGACGCGGAAGAACAGGTCGAGGTCGGCGGTGGTGTGGCTGGGATTGTACCAGTACCAGGACAGGTCGCTGTAGCGGGTGTAGTCGTCGCCGCGGGCGGAAACCTGCTTGCTGGCCCGCACCATGTGCCCCTGCTCGATGTTCTGGAAATTCAGGACGAGGGCCTGCTCCTTTTCGGGAATGCTGTTTTCCTCGTGGACCGGGAAAGGCGAGCGGTAGTCCGGGTTCTCCTTGTTGTTCACCTCCCCGAGGAAATACTCCTCCCCCGGCAACAGTTCGGCCGGCGTGAGAAGTTTTTCGCCGTCGGTCCGGCGGATCCCCTCCCGCTCCCAGCGGCTGCCCAGGAACTTGAGTTCGGAAAGCTGAAGGGTGAAGGCCGTTCTTCCGCCGGGGCTGGGATTTTCGTACCAGATCCGGACATGAGTCACGGCGCGCAGGTTGGGAGCACCGGTAACGCTGACCGAATCGACCGCCGTAATTGGTATGCGGTATTTTCGCCAGGCGATGTTGCCGTCAACGAGTTCCTGAACGTCGTCATAGTCGTAGACCACGTCCACCAGGGCTTCGGATTCCTTCAGATCGATGGTCGCCGTGAAAAAACTGTTTTCCCGGTTCAGGATATCATCACCGTTTAGATCCTCATCGTCCTCCCGGGCATTCCTGGCCGTCCCGTTGATCCGGGGGAAGGGGCTGTCACCACCGATTTCATAGGCTGCGTCAAATCTCTGAGGACCGTTTTCGTTTCCGTCCAGTCCGACATCCTCTTCCGGTGCGTAGAAAACGAAATCACGTTCCCCGTCCACGATACCGTCTTCCCTCTCATGCTTGCCGACGATGAGATCACCGTTTCCGTCCAGGGGCCAGAAACCGTCCTCGTTGATGCGGCCGAAATCGATGTGCAGCTTTCCGCCCCGCTGGGTGGTGTCAGCCACACCGTCGTTGACCCAGAATTCAAGGAACTGGGCCTTGGTCAGGTCCATGCCGGTCCGGCTGACGCTGCGCATGATGCCGCCCCAGTCCTCGGGGTCCCAGGTACCGTCGTCCGCCCTCAGGAACAGATCCATGGTGGGCTGGGTTTCGTCCCGCTCCTGATTGATCAATTTCGGATTCAGGAACCGGCGCAGTGTCCGCTCCTGGGGCAAAAACCACCGCACCGTCTCGACCCGGTCCTCCGGATCAAAAACCCGTGGATCCGGATTGGCGCTCAGGTACCCGTTGCCCAGGAACGGGACGCTGGCCCAGGACCAGCCGATCCTGGTCAGGGTGATGACATCCGAGGAATCGACACCCTCGAAATCCTCAAGGTAGACCTTGCCCTTGGTATTGGGGTTGGGCAGGCTGACGGCCGTTTCGCCGTTGAACTGGATCGTGCTTTCGCGCTCGGTGTTGCGGCGGCTGATGAAGTTGGCCACATGGGTCAGGAAATAGGGTCGGAAGGTGTGTTGCAGATTCATGTTACCGACGAGGTTCTTGCTGGGTTCTTCTCCCAGTTTGGCTTTTTCACCGACGATGTTCTCGGTCTGGTACAGCCAGGTGGTGGCCAACTTGCTGCTCTGGCCGAGATCATAACCCAGGTTCAACCCCATCAAGCTGGTATTGCCGCCGCCCATGAAGGGCGCGAACTGGTAGTTGACGGCGATCTTGCTGTCGGGAGTCAACTCGTTGGCCGCACCTCCCTTCAGCCGGACCTCTCCGAAGGTGTAGTCGATTTCATAGTCCGTGCCTCGAGTCAGGGTACGCCCGTCGAGGTTCACGGTCTCGGAACCCTCTTCGATGTTCGAGACGCCCAGGTTGAAATTGCTGGCAGCCGAGCCGTGGGTGGCGATGATACGGAAGGATGAGTACCGGGAATAATCCGACGGAGGAATATCCGGGCTGTAGATCTCCCATTTCTGGTTATCCCTGAGAAAGGAGGGATTCCAAACGAAATCGGGGGAGTTTGCATACCCGGAGTATGCCGCTTCGGCGATCTGGTCCGCCTCGTCCCCCTCCGTGAGAATCTGACCTCCGGGTGCGAAGGGTGTGGGAAAATCCAAGGGGAAGATCAACAATCCGTTAACAAGATCGAAAATATACGGATCGTGCTTGTCGACCAGCCCGTCGGGTTTGCCGCTGCCCTGGGCATCGTCAAGATCCAAGCCGAAGATCCGGATATAGTCCAGTCCGGTATCATCCTGTTGGGGCTGATTGGTCGTCTCTTCCCGTTCGATCCTCAGGTCAAAGGTCGACGCGTCGATACTGGCTCCGCCCAGGGAATAGATATTCCGCAGCACGTATTTGAACGAATGAAGTTCCTTGTTCACAACCGGGGCTTTCAGAAGCTTCATCCGGTAAAAGAGTTCATCGCTGTTGTTGATCGGCTGCTCGGGGAAAAATCCCTGCCTGGGCAAATCCCCGACCGAGACGATGCTGCCGTCGGCAAGTTCAACATCGTAAATGACCGCCAGAGCATCCTCGTCGGCCATCCGTGTTCCCAGATCCACGGCGATTAAATTGCCGGCAGCATCTTCCATTGCCCTGAAATTTGTAATTTCACGCCATCTGCTACCGGAAAGGTGGGGAAATTCGAAATCAATTCCTTCCCAGTTGCGAAAACCGAGGGAATCAACGTAAACCGCCACATTGGTGATGTCCTCGGTGGTTGGTGTCCCTCCCGGCAACCACCTGAATATCTTGATGGACTCCCTCAGGATCTTGTCGCCCTGGAACCGTCCCCCGGGGGCCTCCTCGACCGGAAGATCCAGCTTGAAAAACCGGTGATTGAGATAGTCGGACGAGTTGATGATGTTGTCGGTCACCTGCCCGCCGGTGGCGTTGAAGGTCTTGGACGAGGTTTCCGCCTTCTGTTTCGAAGCCACCACCGTGAAATCGGCCCGGCCCACCTGGCCCGTCACCTTGATGCCGAACAGGCCCGACTTGTTGGAGCTGTAGCCGAGCAGCTGGCTGCCGGGCAGGGTCAGCCCCACGTCCCCGGTTTCGATGGTCTTGATGATCTCGTCCTCGAGACCCTGGTACATCAGCTTGATCTTGGTGGCGTCGGGCCCGATCTGGGCGCTGTTGTGGTCCACCTCGATGATTATCTTTTCGCCGATGGTACCGGACAGGCTGATCTGCAGTTCCTGCTCCATGTCCAGGGTCGGGAACAGGGACTGGCTGGTGACACGCTCGTTCGGCGTGAACGGATCGACCACCGTGCTTTCACCGCTGATGGCGATGCGCTCGCGACCTGTGATCTTGATCCTTGTCTTCTCGCCCCGACCGATGATCTTCTCCAGGGTGCGGGGAAGCTTGATGGGGATGGTCAGGTTGATGAGACTGCCGTCCTGGTCCCCCCGGCGGCCCAGGCCGGCGACATCCAGGGCTTCGGTCCGGACAAAGACCTGCCCCACGGCATGCTTTCGCCTGGCGCCCGCGTTCAGGTCGTCGACAAAGAGCTTGACCACCGGATCACCGGTGGGACGGGGCGGGTAGTACAGGAACCCGCCGGGCAAAGTTTCCGGGGAAGGGAACAGAAAGAAGAACTTGGGGTATTGGATCTCGGTCATCAGTCCCAGGGAACCGTTATATTCGACCAGGTGTTCGCGACGCTCGAGATCGACGTTGGAACGGTTCTGGAAATGGTGGCGGAACATGGCCTCCAGCCCGGGGCGGCGGTCGGGATACCGCACCGGATCCACGCCCATATCGGACAGGCGACGGCGCAGTACCAGACGGTCCACACCCAGCAGGCGGGGATCCTCCGTGGTGTTGATCACCGGGTCCAGCCCGTAAAGAAGCGGGCCGTCATAGACCGGGTCGGCCTGCGCCACCTTCGAGACGGATAGGACAAGAAAAAGGACGTAAAGGGAAAAGCATGTCCGGATCAGGGAGGGCAGCCGGTCAAGCGGGCCGGTTGGAGAACAGAAGAAGTCCGCGCCGTGGGCAAAGCGACGGACCGACCTTCCGGTGTTCCCCAGACTCGACTGCGACAATCCCTGTCTCCAAAGGTTGGATGCCCGAATTAATGCTGGCTCGATCGGCGGTCGTCCTCGAAAATGGTCAAGCTGACCCCGGGACTGGCCATACACCGACCATCGTGGCGGACCGGATTAAGCTCAGCAGATCAACAATCTGGACGAAGTTCAGACGTGAAACCAGAAAATCAATTCTCCCGGTCCCGGCTTCCACAAGCCCGGAGACCGGAATTTTGTGGGGAAAGAAAAGTTCCACGGTCAGGGACACCAAGGCTCTATGTATCTGATTTACAGACACTTACTCAATACCGCCGCCGGCCCCTTCTTCTTCGGTTGGTTCGTCATCACCTTCCTGCTGATGATAGACGTGCTGTTCAGGTACGTCGATCTCTTTGTCAGTAAGGGTGTTCCTTTCCTCATGGCCACCGAGGTTCTGGCTCTCAGCCTGGGCCATACTTTTGCATTATCCGTACCAATGGCGGTCCTGATCGCCATCCTGATGAGTGTGGGGCAACTGGCTGCCGATCATGAAATTACGGCCATGAAGGCCAGCGGGATCAGCCTGTGGTCGGTGCTGCGTCCCCTGCTGTTCGGAGCATGCATCATCGCCCTCGGCCTAACGGCCTACAACCACTACGTTTTCCCCGAGTCCAACCACACCCTGGCCAACCTCCTGTACGACATCAATCGCAAAAAACCGATGCTGGAGATCCGCGAGCAGCAGTTCACCGACATGAGCGACCGACTGACCATCTACGTCAGTCAGAAGGACGACAACACCGGCCGCATCGAGGATGTCACCATCATCGAGAAGGAAAAACCCGGCGACCTTTCGCCCCGGATCACCACCGCGGAACGGGGCCGCATCATTCCCGATCACGAGACCGATTCCATGCTCATCGAACTTCACGACGGGGAGATCCACGAACGCCCCGACAAGGAGGTTCCGGACAAGTACCAGGTCATCCGTTTCGGGCAGCACAACCTCTACGTGGCCAATGTGGAGCGGGATTTCCATGCCTCCGGACGGCAGACCCGCGGCGACCGGGAAATGAACCTGAAGGATCTGTGGGCCGCGGCCGCCGAAGAGCAGGGCCGGCAGGACAAGACCCTGGACAACGTGACCGGTCTGGCCGAAACCCTGCTCGTCTGGCAGTGGAAACTTCTGGATCCCGCTCGCCGGAGTGAGGTTCTCGGCAATCGTCCGGCCCCTCCGGATTCAACGGAACGGGAAAATTTCCTGGACGGAAAATACCGGGCGACCCTGATCAAGGTGGACCGGGTGGTCGAACAATCGCGGTATCAGGAAAAGATCAGGGACAGCTACCGGGTCAAGGAGAACCGGTATCTGGTGGAATTCCACAAGAAGTTCGCCATCCCCTTCGCCTGCCTGGTCTTCGCCCTGATCGGCGTGCCCATGGCCGTGACGTCGTCCCGGAGCGGCAAGGGCATAAGCGTGAGCCTTGCCATCGGCGTTTATCTCGTATATTACCTATTCCTGGTGGGGGGTGAAAAGTTTTCGGACCGGGGAAAGCTGGACCCCTTCCTGGCCATGTGGAGCGCGAATTTTTTCCTGCTGGCCCTGGGTATCCCCCTGTTCATCAAGGCCGCCCGTGAATCGACGCTGTTGAGCATCACCCTGAAGCCGCCCAAGGCCGACGCGACCGACAGCGAGGCTGGAGATCCCGACTGATGTCCATCATACATCGCCATCTGCTGTTCACCTTCTTCCGCAATCTCGGCTTTACCATGGCCGGCGCCCTGGTCCTGTTCACCCTCATCGACGTGCTCGACCACATGGGCAGCTTCGTCGACAACGACGCCACCGCCTGGCAGATCCTGCGCTACTACACCTTCAAGGCGGTGTGGATCGTCGACACCGTCCTGCCCATCGCCATGTTGATGGCCACCCTGTTCACGGTGGGCACCATGGCCAGGTATCTCGAACTGACCGCCCTGTTCGCGTCCGGCTGGTCGCTGATGAAGACGACGCGCCCCCTGATTTTGCTTTCCCTGTTCGTGTGTGTGTTTTCCCTGGCCTGGCGGGAGTATGTCCTGCCCGAAGCCAACGTCCGGCGCAACCAGGTCTGGGAGGTCGAGATCCACGGCAACCCCGACCGGATCCGCCCCACCCAGCACATCGCCCTGACCGGCCGGGACGGACGCCTGTATTACGCGCGCAAGTACGACCCCAACACCGGCATCCTGAACGGCCTGAAGATCCTCAGCCACGAGGGCGCCATCATCACCGAAAGGGTGGATGCGGCCCGGGCCGAGTGGGACGGGACCCACTGGACGCTGATCGACGGGACGCGGCGCATCTTCGACGGCGAAGAGGAAACCACCGAGGAATTCGAACGCCTGACCGCGGGCGACCTGCAGGTGGATCCCAAAAGTTTCTACCGGGAACGAATCCGCCAGGAGGACATGAACATCCGCCAGCTGCGCGACCACATCAATCTGGTCAGGTACAGCGGCGGCGATGCCACCAGCGCCATGGTGGACGTCCAATTCAACCTGGCTTTCCCGGTCGTCAATCTGATCGTGGTCCTGATGGGCATCATCCTGGCCTCCGGCCCCCGCAAGACCACCGTGGCCTCGGGGTTCGGATTCACACTTCTGGTGAGTTTCGTCTATTACCTTTTCATGAATTTCGGCCGCGCCCTGGGCCACAACGGCACCCTGCCGCCGGTACCAGCCGCCTGGGCAGGTAACGTTGTCTACGCGGCGGCGTTTGTGGTCATGTTCGTGCGCGCGAGGCGCTGAAGCCCATTCGGGGCCAATTGGGGGAAATCAGGATGATTCAGGGCTATTCGGGTGGATTCTCGATGATTCCGGAGGATTCCGGAGGATTCCGGATGATTCCGGACGATTCCGGACGATTGGGGCCATATTGGAGCCACTGTTTTTCCTAGACTCCTTGCCCCAGCTGCCCTAGCTTCATAAATTGATGCGACCAGACAGGTAGGGTTCGGAACGGGGTTCCGGAACCTTAGCTGCGACCAAGATTCCATGCCACCCCATTGGGAGAATTACCACACATGAAACGCGCCTGTATGCTGCTGGTCCCGGTCCTGATGATCCTGGCCGTGGTCACCGGCTGTAGTGATGACGAGTCCCTACCCACCTTCACCAGGGTGCGTGTATCCCCCAGTTGCGGGGTTGTCCCCATGGATGTCGAAGGCTACGCCATCCTGTCCGGGGGCAATGAAACCGGAGACCCTCTCGGCGGCAACAACAATCTCGAGGTCAAGTGGGCCTTCGGTGACGGCGGTACCGGTAATACCAGCATCGCCTACCACACCTACCAGGCCCCCGGTAACTATACGGTAACGGTCACCGGCAGTGACCCCGACGGACAGACCACCTCGGCCACCTATCCGGTAACCGTGCTGCCCGACAGCCTCGTCATTGAGGCCGGATCGAACTTCCCTGATGGTGCCTGCACCTGCTTGGACACGGTTCGCTTCAATATTGTCGCCGAATCCTGTGACATTGATTATCCCACGGTCCTGGGCGATTCGGTCAAGCTGGAGTTCAACTGGGACATGGGTGACATGGGCGGCGTAGACAACACCACCTACAATGGCGTAGCCCCGGAATTCCGGTTCCGCACCCCCGGTGTGTACGATGTTGAAGTTGCGGTTTTCTATCCCGCCTGGGCAGTCGAACGGCGACAGACCCTGACTTTCACTGTGGCCTCCGCTCCTCCCGCAATTGTGACGTCGCATGAGTCCATTGACTTCGGTGTGAACACCGTTGGCACACCGCTCCAGCGGAACCTTGCAGTCACCAACACCAGTTGCGAGGACCTCGTCATCTCCGCGATCAGCATTGATAATGCCGACTTCACTACTGAAACGGTGCCGGTAACCCTGGGATCATATGAGGAGATCTCCGTCGATGTGACCTTCAATGCCTCGACAGCGGGCACCCGGACAGGTGTCCTGACGGTCGAGAGCAACGATCCTTCGCGTCCTGTCATCGAGATTCCCCTGATGGGTGAAGGTGTCGAGGTCGAGCCGTAGGTCGATCAGGTTGACCCCTGATGGATTGATTCCACGGACAAAATCAAAAAGGCGGGACCATGTGGTCCCGCCTTTTTTTTCGCCTTCGCAGCGGCCTGGCCAACTAGTCGGACGGCATCGCTAGCCTACGGCAGACTTCAGATCGTCCACCAGATCTTCCTTCTCCCAGGTGAACTGGATATCGTCGCGGCCGAAGTGGCCGTAGGCGGCGGTATCCAGGAAGACGGGCTTCCTCAGGTCGAGGCGCTTGATGATGCCCTTGGGCGTCATGTCGGCCACCTCGCGGATCGCGGCGGTGATCTTCTCGTCGGGAACCTGGCCGGTGCCGTAGCAGTCGACGTTGATGGACACGGGCTCGGCCACGCCGATGGCGTAGGCGACCTGGACTTGGCAGCGGTCGGCCAGTCCGGCGGCCACGATGTTCCGGGCCAGATGACGGGTGGCGTAGGCGCCGGAACGGTCCACCTTCGTGGAGTCTTTCCCGCTGAACGCGCCGCCGCCGTGGCAGGCGCTGCCGCCGTAGGTGTCAACGATGATTTTCCGGCCGGTCAGGCCGCAATCACCCAGAGGTCCGCCGACCACGAAGCGGCCGGTGGGATTGATGTGGGTTTTGTAGCCGTCGTGATCCACGTCGAACCTCTTCAGCACCGGCTGGATGACACGCTTGTCGATGGCCGTCCGCAGGTCCTCCAGGGAGATGTCCTCGTCGTGCTGGGTGGAAACGACCACCGTGTCGATGGCCACGGGCTTGTTGTCCTCGTAGAGGCAGGTGACCTGGGTCTTGCCGTCGGGACGCACCCAGGGCAGGGTCCCGTCCTTCCGCACCAGGGCCAACTGCTGTGCCATCCGGTGGGCCATGGTCAGCGGCAGGGGCATCAGGACATCGGTCTCCCGGCAGGCGTAACCGAACATCAGGCCCTGGTCGCCGGCGCCGCCGGGATTGACCCCCATGGCGATATCGGGCGACTGCTCGTCGAGCGAGGTCAGCACCGCGCAGGTATCGGCATCGAAGCCGTAGGCGGCGGAGGTGTAACCGATATTCCGGATCGTTTGGCGGACCAGGGACGGGATGTCCACGTAGGTCCGGGTGGTGATTTCCCCGCCCAGGCAGGCCATGCCCGTGGTCACCATGGTTTCGCAGGCCACCCGGCCTTCCGGATCTTCCTTCATGATGGCGTCCACCACGGCATCGGAAATCTGGTCAGCCACCTTATCGGGGTGTCCTTCGGTCACTGATTCGCTGGTGAACAGGAACCTCTTGCTCATATCGTTTCCTTCCCTTTATCCGAGGCCCGGAATCCACGGGCCGGCCGATGTTGACTAAATTGTTGTCGGGCTTAGCTTTGTCTTATCAGGAGTTACCCTTGCCGATCTCGCTGAAATCCCCCACGTTGATCTCCCCCCTGATCCCCGTCAGAATACACTCGTCGCCAACCAGGCTGCGGTCAAGGTCACAATCCTCCAGACGGCTTCCCGCCCCGATCACGCAGTCGCTGAGGCGACAATTTTTGATGACCGTACCGGGACCCACCGAAACGTTGGGGCCGACGGTCGAGGCGGTCACCACCGCGTCCGGAGCGATGCTGCAGGGCGCAACGACACCCTCGAGACTTTCCTGATCGGCGTTTCTTTCCAACAGGATGCGATTGGTCTGCAGCCAGGTGTCCTTCTTGCCGCAATCGTACCAGTCGGTCACCCCCACGGTGTTGAAGGGGATGCCCTCCTCCACCATCATCTGCAGGGCGTCCGTCAGCTGGTACTCGCCCCGGGTGCGGATATCCTCGGCGACGATGCGGTCCAGGGCCCGCCACAGGGCGCCCCCGTCCCGAAAGAGATAGGCTCCCACGATGGCCAGGTTGCTGGGCGGCACTTCGGGTTTTTCCACGAAACGCAGGACGGCGTCCCCATCCATCTCGACCACGCCGAAACGGCGCGGGTCGTCCACTTCCCGGACGGCGATCATGCTGTTGGTCGAGGCCAGCAGCGACGCATAGTCCGCCTTGAGGATCGTGTCTCCCAGGATGCAGAAAAACGGTTCGTCGCCCAGGGCCTCGCGCGCGGTCCAGATGGCGTGGCCCAGCCCCAGCCTTTCGGTCTGCTCGACGAAGGTGATGTCCAGGTGGGGACGCTCGCGCGTGAACCACCGCCGGACCTCGTCGCCGTGGTAACCGACGATCAGCACGAAGCCGTCGATGCCCGCGGCCGTCAGATCGTCCATGATATGGGCCAGAATGGGCTTGCCGGCCACAGGCAGCAGGGCTTTGGGCTTATTCAGGGTGTGGGGCCGTAGCCGGGTGCCTATCCCGGCGGCGGGTATGACGGCTTTCATGCAATCTCCAGTGCGCAACGCGCCCGGTCATCAATACCGGGCACGGTATCTGTTGGTCAGCCGAGTTCTTCCTTCAACCTGGTGATGCGGTCGACCGGCAAAGGATCGACCCCTGTCAAACGGGCCAGATGGCAGGAAAGGAAATCGCCGTATTGTACCAGCGACATGGTGCGTTCCAGAACGCCGGACGCGGCGGAAGTGATCTCATGGATTTCCCGGAATTCCCCGTCCAGCAACCGGCGGGTCAATTCCACCCGGCGATCGATCCGTGGATTGTCGCTCAATCCCCGCAGAATGAGAAGGACGAAACGGTCCCGGTCAGCCGGGGCGAGACTCCAACCGACCAGGTCGTTGTGGTTCAGTTCCGGGAATGACGCCAGGCAGGCCGGCACCTTGCTGTTTTCATTCAACTGGGCCTTGAGCCGCAACCCGGCGGCGTGCGCTTCGGTTCCCGCGGTGTAGATGACCGCCGTTTTGCCCTGGAGAACAGCGGCCAGTTCGGCGGCGGCGATATTCCCTTCGGGATCGGCCGCGGTCGCCGGGGTTTCGCCTCCATCGGCGGACACCGGTGACAACCGTGAATCACGATGTTCGTTCAGCATCCGGGCGGCCCCGGAAATGGCTCCGGCGGCATCGGCAATCAGTCCCAAACGCCCCAGGCAGCGAACCAGGGCTCCCAGGCCCAGTCCCAGCGACGCACGCGGCGGCAGACCTCCGGGCAGGATAACGGCGGGGAATCCCTCCTGCGAAGCCATGTCACCCAGCGATCCCCCGGAAGTGATGGCCAGGCGTCCGCAGCCACGGGACGCCGCTTCCCGGGCGCCGGACAGGGTTTCCTCGGTGTCGCCCGAATAGCTGCTGCAAATGACCAGGTCGGAGGGGCCGACCCAATGGGGCAAGCCATAGTCCCGCCAGACCTGCAACGACACCGATCCGGCGGCCAGCAAAGGCTGGACCAGGTCTCCGGCAATGGCGGAACCCCCCATCCCGCACAAGACGATCCGGCCGCATCCCTCGGGCAGGGGCTCCACCCCGTCCAGGCCCGCAAGATGCGCGCTGTCCAGAAGCTGGTCTCCCAGGGCATGGACCAGCCCGAACATGTGCTCGGTGCCGTCTGACGATCCCTTGCTCATCACTCCTGATCTCCCGGTTCGCGTTGGCGTTTCCGCGCGGCAATGTAGTCGGCCAACCAGCGGTCCGCTTCCTCAGCCGTACCGAGTTCGAGCAATTCGTCGACCACCCGCCTGGCTTCGGTGTAGTCCGTCCACCTGATGACCTGTTTGATCTTGGGCAGGGCCGCGCCGTGCAGACTGATCTCATCCAGCCCCAGTCCCAGCAGCACTTCGGCCAATCTCGTTTCCGAACCCATCTCACCGCACAGCCCGACGGGAATGCCGGCCCGGTGTCCGGCTTCCACGGTCAGCCGGATGCTGCGCAGGATGGCGGGATGCAGCGGTTTGTACAAATAGCTGACCCGGCTGTTGCCCCGGTCCATGGCCAACGTGTACTGGATGAGATCGTTGGTGCCGATACTGAAGAAGTCGCATTCGGCCGCGAGGAGATCCGCCGCCAGCACGGCCGAAGGGGTTTCGATCATGATGCCCACCGGAAGATCCGGATCATGCTCCAGACCCTGGGCCGACAGTTCCTCCAGGGCCTCGGCCACCACCAGCCGGGCCTCGCGCAATTCCTCCAGACCGGTGACCATAGGGAACATCAACTTGACCCGGCCGGCCGCGCCGGCGCGGTGGATGGCCTTGATCTGGGTCTTGAACAGCAGACGGTTGGCCAGGGAAAACCTGATGCCGCGCCAACCCAGGAACGGATTGTATTCCCGCTTGGCTCCCAGATAGTCCGACACCTTGTCCCCCCCCACGTCCAGCGTGCGGAAGATCACCGGCCGGCCGTCCATGCGCCTGACGATCTCGGAATAGACCCGGACCTGCTCGTCCTCGGTGGGAATGGTGTGGTGCTGGAAAAAAAGATATTCGGTGCGCAGCAGACCGATGCCCTCTGCACCGCGCGCCAGGGCTTCCTCCACTTCCACCGGCAATTCGATGTTGGCCATCATCTCGACCCGGCGTCCGTCCGGAGTGACCGCCTCGGCATCCTTGAGGTGTTCCAGCTTCTGATTGATCACGACCTGCTGCCGGGTCAGCAGGTTGTACCTGTCAAGGGTCTCCTGGTCCGGATCGGCAACCAGCAGGCCGTCCGTGCCGTCGACCGCGACCTGATCGCCCGCCTGCAGGGCCACGGCCCGCCCCTTGAGACCGACGACCGCCGGCACGCCGATCGACCGGGCCAGGATGGCCACGTGGCTGGTGTTCCCGCCTTCGTCCATCGCGAAGCCCAGAACGTTGTGGCGCCCCAGCAGGGCGGTGTCGCTGGGAGTCAGGTTGCGCGCGGCGATGACGGAGGGGATTTCGGGGGGCACCAGATGGGGCCCGTCCGTGTCCCCGAAGCCGCGCAGCACACGTTGTTCGACGTCGCGCAGATCATTGACGCGCTCACGAAAGGTTTCGTCCTCGATCTCCAGGAACCGGGCCGCCAGGTCGCCCACCGTGCGGGCGAACGCGGCCTCGGCGTTGATCCTTTCCAGACGGATCACGGCCAGGGTGGCGTCCCAGACCATTTCATCGTCCAGGATCAAAAGCTGGCTGGACAGGATTTCACTGCCTTCGGGGCCGAGTTCGCTGGCCAGGCGGTCGATCAATTCGCGCAGACCGGTCCTGGCCTTTTCCACAGCCGTTCCGAAGCGCTTGATCTCCGCGGGGACTTCTTCCAGGAGCAGGGTGCGGCGCACCGGCACGATGGCTCTCTGCCGGATGGCGTGCACGGGGCCTGCGGCATAACCAGGAGAAGCGGCAATGCCTTGAAAAGTGTCCATGGTCTACTGCTGATCCTCGGCTATCGCCAGGTCGACCTCGATCAATTTGACAAGCTTTTGCAGGGCGTCATCCTCGTCATTGCCGCACACCTCGATGACGACTTCGGTCCCGAACTCCGCCGCCAGACTCGCCAGGCCCATGATGCTTTTGGCATTGGCGGCCCGGCCATTGTACCGGATGGTGACATCGGAAGCGAAGGTTTTGGTCAATTTAACGATCCGCCCGGCGGCACGTAGATGGAAACCTACCGGATCGGATACGGTCGCGGTCACAGTCTTCAATGGTGGTGTCCCTTGGAAATTTCGAAAGCGATTGTCAGCCCCATAATTTAACCCTCAAACGATCAAATAGCAAAAGTCAGCGCCAGGGCCAGGATCAGGGCCGCCAATATCATGACCTCCCCCGGCAGACGCTTCCGCAACACCACCGGCAGGCCCATGCCCAGCCCGGTTCCGATCCACAGCATTCCCCGGCCCGGCGACACGCCCGTGTCGGCGGCCTGGGCCAGATACAAGCCGATGACCATGCCGGTCAGGATCATTCCCGCCCGTTTGGTCCGGGCGATCCACACATGCCAGCGCCGGTCGAAAAGCAGGTCCACGATGTCCATGCCCAACTGGTAGCCGCGCTGCAGAGCCACCCAGCGCAAAACCAGCTGGGAAATCGCAAAAGCCCCGAGAATGACCATGATGGAGGAAATCCGGCCCAGCAAACCCGCGAAACAGATCAGCATGACCAGCGTGGGCCGCAGTCCCAGCCAGAACAGCTGGTCCCCCATCGAGGCCAGCGCCCGGCCCACCGAATCCCGGAAGGTTCCGATGAACCCGGGTTCGACCTCGGCGCCCGCGGCGCGGTCTTCCTCCAGCCTGACCAGCCCCCCGATCAGAAAATTGGCCAGGTAGGGGTTGGTATTGAAAAACCCGTAGTAGCGACGGCAAAAGACCCGGTCCCGGTTGACGTGGCGCTGCCTGAGCCGCAGCCAGGGCAGGACATTCCACAGCAGGCCCAGGTTCTGCATGCGCTGGTGGTTCCAGGAGGCCTGCAGGGTCAGCGACCGGAAAAACAGGGACCATTGCAGCCCACCGGGCAGCCGGACCCGGGGCCCTGCGGATTTGCGGGTCAAATCGGGGTTCACGGCAACACCTCGGACAGGTAGCGGGCGGCGAAAAAGGTTCCGACCATACCCAGGGCAACCCAGTGCCAACTCGATTTCAGTCCGTAACGGTCGATGAGGGTTCCCACACCCAACCCCGGCAACAACAGCGGCAACATCCCCAGTGCTGTCTGGAGCCACCGGGGCAGATGGGCATACCAGGGCACCCAGAGGCCGTACATGAACAGGGTGAAAAGGATTGCGGAAAACAGGCCCCGAACGAATGTCGTCAACAGGCAGCGGTTGTGGAGACCTTCGATCCTGCCCAGGCGACCGTCGCGCAGGCTGCGCAGACCTTCCAGCATCCAGATTCCGTTGGTCCTGCGCTCGGCCTGGATCAGGGGATGGCCCAGCATGCTCAACAATCCGGTCCCCAGGATGACCCACCCCAGCAGGGGCAGGGTGCCGCCCGGATCCGCGAGTATGACGGGAGACAAAGGCCGGCCGGCCAGCAGCGAACCTGCCACCGCGGCGACGGCGGCGCTGGTGGGATCGCCCGTGAAGGTCTGTCCCACCGGAAGATTGCCCGAAAGCACCAGCTGCAGGGGCAACCCCACGGCCAGGCCGGTGACCGGATCCCCGAACAGATACCCGGTCAGAACCGCGGCCGGCAATGGTTGGCCGAACCAGGTCTGGGCGACGGCGGTGTCATCGAGGGCCAGCAGGCCGGCCAGCAACCCGAGAACAAGCAGGGCCGGAAGATTGGGATCGGAAACGAGACCCGGAGGGACCCAGGGGATCATCGGAATTGTTCCCCCATCTGCTGGATCTGCGCCTGGTCGAACACATGTTCGCGGCCGCCGGGAACCTGCTGGGCCGACAGGTCGGCCCCCATCTCAAGCAGGCGGGCGAATGCCGTCAGATCCTGGCGGTCAACGTAGACGAAGGGCAGCATTTCGCGCTTGCCCGCGCTGAAGTGCAGACCCCCGACGTTTACTTCGTTGACGGGAATACCGATCCGGACAAGTTCGGCCATCTCCTCGGGGGAACCCGTCAAAAGCAGAACCCGCTCGGCGGAATTTTCCGGATCGGCGAGGCAGGCGGCGGCCTTGGCCACCGGCAGAATGGAAACCCTGATACCGGGAGGAACGGTGCTGGAGTAGACCTTTTTCTGCCAGGGATCGGCGGCGATGGCGTTGTTGGCCAGCAGAATGCGGTCGGGCTGCAGTTGCTCGCTCCACCCGACGGTCACTTGGCCATGAATGAGGCGGTCATCGATCCGTGCCAGGACCACCGGCATCAGCGGCCTCCCACCTGGACGATGGCCTCGCGGCCCTTCTGGACGGTCTTGGCCACCAGATCACCAAAATCCCCGGTATCGCGCCAGGTCACGAATCCCAGCAGCATCGCCAGGTTGACGCCGCTGATGATGGCCGCATCCGGATCGTCGCCGCAGGCCAGCTGGGCGCTGGTGGCACAGCTGCCGCCATAGTCGTCCAGCAGCACCAGTTTCTGGTCGGGTTCGGTGTCGTCGTCCGGTCCCGCTCCCAGCCAGTCCTTGATTTCGGCCGTGATGTCGATGGCCGACTTCCCCATGTTGGACATGGCGGTCAGCCCTTCCACCGGACCGAGGATCATCTCGGTGACCCGGACCAGTTCCCGGCCGATATCGCCGTGTGTGATCACCAGGGCCCTGATCATCGGGGCACCATCCCTTCCCGGATCATTCCCGATCCTGATCCAGGTAACTGCGCAGGCGTTTGCTCGAGCGCATGGACTCCAGAATGCGGTCGTTGAGGATCTGGGCCGCATCGTACCCGTAGACCTTCAGCATGAAATTGAGGGCGATGACCTCGCTGATCACCGTGATGTTCTTGCCCGGGTACAAGGGAACGACCACCTGGGGAATATTCACCCCGAGGACTTCCGTAAAACGGTTTTCCATGCCCACCCGTTCGTAGTCCACGGAGTCGTCCCACTCCTGCAGCTGGACTTCGACCTCGACCCGCTTCTGCATGCGGATGGCGCGGATGCCGAAAATCGCCTGCACGTCGATGACGCCGATGCCGCGGATTTCCAGATGGTGCCGCAGCACCTCGCGGTACCGGCCGATCAGCACGTCTTCGGTGGTGCGGGTGATCTCCACGATGTCGTCGGCGACCAGACGGTGGCCGCGTTCGATGAGATCCAGGGCGCATTCGCTTTTGCCGATGCCGCTGCGGCCGGTGAACAGGAGACCCACCCCGTAGACGTCCACCAGGGTGCCGTGAACCTCGGTCCGGGGGGAAAAGGCTTTTTCCAGGTGGTGGGAGAGCTCGGAAATGAACTCCACCGCGGTCAGGGCCGAGCGGATCAGGGGAAATTTCCGTTCCCCGATCAGGTCCATGATAGGGCGGGGCACGTCCTGATCCATGGCCACGAAAATCACCGGCGGGTCCAGGCTCAGGACCCGCTCGACGGCGGCTTTCTGTTCCGCCGGTTCCTGGGTCGAGAGAAAGGCGGTCTCCGACTCCCCCAAAACCTGGATCCGACGGGGCAGGAAATTCTCCGCGTATCCCATCAGGGCCATGCCCGGACGGTGGACGTCCGCCGCGTGGACCAGGACCGGCTCGGCGGGAAGGTCGGTCAAAAGTTCGAGAAGCAGGGACTCCTTGAGCTCTTCATATAAATCCTGGATCGTGACCCTGTTCATCGGGCTCCCCTGCTGCCGGGCGGCCGAGCCGCTCAGCCGTTGGTGTATTCCATGTGGCCGAGTTCCCCGTCCGACCGGCGATAGATCACACCGAGGCGATCATTGTCTACATTGCGGAACACGAGGAACGGCAGTTCGTCACCGGCGAATTTCGCCTGCGCGCCGGCCACGTCCATGTCCAGCAGGACCAATCCCTCGGGTGACCCCGCCCCCGGTTCGGGCAGGCCGGCATCGGCCAGCATGGCCTTGCCCAGGCCGCCGCCTTCGCCCTTCTGCTTGCCGCTGATCTTGCCCTTGAACTTGGCCAGCTGCTTGCGCAGGTTCTCGTTCATTTCGTTGACGGCGTATTCCGGCTCCATGCCCTCGGCCTTGGCCCTGAATTCATGGCTCTTCAGATACAGGACACTGTCGGCGAAAAACCGGCCCGCCTCGTGGGTGATGGTCATCTTCATCGATTCCACGGGTCGGGGCGAAAACCTGACCAGCTTTTCCACCGCCGCTTCGATCATCTCCCGCTGATCGTCCCCCATGGTGAAATGCCTGGCATTGATTTCCAACTGCATGGCGTCCTCCTTCGCTAGGTTAGAAAACGGGGCTCCGGATAGGATCAGAACTGCTTGCGCATCCTGGCGCTCAGAATTCCCATCTGCTCCCGGTATTTCGCCACGGTTCGCCGGGCGATTTTAAGCCCCTTCTCCTGCAACATGTCTACAATTTTCTTATCCGACAAGGGTTTGGCGGTATTCTCACCCTTGATGATTTCCTGGATCATGATCTTGACCGCCTTGGCGGCCACCTCGGTGCCGTCGTTCGAATCCAGACCCGCGCTGAAGAAGTATTTCAGGGGGAAGACCCCGCGCGGCGTCTGCACGTATTTCTGGCGGGTGACCCTGGACACGGTCGATTCGTGCATCCCGATGGTCGAGGCGACCTGCTGCAGGGTCAGCGGACGCAAAGCGATGGCGCCCTTCTCGAAAAAATCCTTCTGCTCGCCCACGATGGCCTCCATGACCTTGATCATGGTCCGGCGGCGCTGCTCGATGGTCTTGATGACCCATTCGGCGTGGCGCTTCTTGTCGTCGATGAACTTGACGGCGTCCTCGTTGCCCTTGGCCGTGCCTTCGTAGGCCTGGCTGACCCGCAACCGGGGCAGGTTCGAGTCGTTCAGGTAGACCGCGTACTCATCCCCTTCTTCATCCACCTTGACCACTTCAAGGTCCGGGACGATGGCCCGGGCGCCCTCGGCGTTTTCCGACAGGCCGGGCCTGGGATCCAGTTCCCCGATCCTCTGGGCGATGGTCTGGACTTCCTTGGGAGTGATCTTCATTTCCCGGGCGATGTCGCTGAACTTGCGGTTTTTCAGCGCTTCGAAATGATGGGTGATGACGTGGGCCTCGTCGGAGTCGGCCAACCCGCGCGCGGCCAACTGCAGCAGCAGGCATTCCTGCAGGTCGCGGGCCGCCACGCCGGGAGGGTCGAAGCCCTGGACGACTTCCAGGACCGCGGCCACTTCCTCTTCTTCCACTTCATAATAGGCGGCGATCTCGGACAGGGGACAATCCAGCAGGCCGTCTTCGTTCAGGCAGCCGATGATGTACTCGCCGATCATCCGCTGGACACCCTCGGGCACCGCCAGCTGCAGCTGGTCGGAGAGATCCTCCTGGCCGGAGGGGATGTACTTCTGAGGCCGTTCCAGGTCGTCGTACTCGTCGTAGCCCTGCTCATTGGTGGTGCCGCGGAAACCCTCGTCCCAGCTGTCGCCCCAATCCCGGTCCTCGTCCTGGGGGTCCACATCCTTCTCCCGGACCTTTTCGTCCAGGTCGGCGTTGGCACGATCCCGGAGGGTGGCCTCCTCCAGTTCCTCTTCCGGTTCGATCTCCTCGAGCAGGGGATTGCCCTGCAGCTCGTGCCGGAGAATCTGCTCGAGTTCCAGGGTGGGAACCTGCAAAAGTTTCAGGGCCTGCTGGAGTCGTTGGGTCATGACCAGCTGCTGACGCAGCTGCATGCTCTGTCGTAATCCTATGTTGGGACCCATATCGAGTGCGCCTTCCTTTGACCTTGTCAGACCGGGGATCCATCCGCGGCCGTTGAAATCCGGTTACAGCCGGAACTTTTCACCCAGGTAGATTTCCCGGGCCTTGTCTGATGCCACGATTTCCTGCGCGCTTCCGGACAATTCGATCCTGCCCTCGAACAGGATGTAGGCCCGGTCGGTTATGTTCAGGGTCTCGCGGACGTTGTGATCCGTGATGAGGACACCCAGACCCTGGTCGCGCAGCTGGGAGACCACGGTCTGCAGATCCGCCACGGCGATGGGGTCGATCCCCGCGAAGGGTTCGTCCAGGAGCATGAACTTGGGCTCGGTCACCAGCGCCCGCGCGATTTCCACCCGCCGGCGTTCACCGCCCGAAAGTTCGTAACCCTTGTTTTTGCGGATGTGGCTGACACCCATCATGTCCAGGAGTTCATCCCGGCGGCGGTTGCGGTCGGCCCGGTCCATCCTGAGGCTCTGCAACACCGCCATGACATTGTCCTCGACCGACAGCTGCCGGAAAATCGAGGACTCCTGGGGCAGGTAGCCGATCCCCAACCGGGCCCGCTTGTACATGGGCAGCCGGGAGATGTCCCGATCGTCGATATGGACCTTGCCCCCATCCGGGGTGATGAAGCCCACGATCATGTAGAAGGACGTGGTCTTGCCGGCCCCGTTGGGTCCGAGCAGGCCCACGACTTCTCCCTGGCGCAATTCGAGATCCACTCCGTCGACAACCGCCCGGCCGCGGTAGACCTTGCGCAGCCCCTTGGCTTTCAGAGTGGTGAAAATTGGATTAGCGGTCACCGATCCCCGCTTTCAGAGTTGGCCTCGTCTTCAACCTGTGCCTCCACGTTCTGCTTGATCTCAATGTACTCCAGATCCGGTGTGGCCTCCAGCCCGATTCCCGTAAGCACGTCGCCGTCACGGGTGAACCGGTCGAAGACATCGTTGTGAATCAGCTGGGTCTCGTTGTTGAAGAAAAGTTCCTCGGTTTCCAGTTTCCGGCCGTCATCGGTAATAACGATGACGTTGCCCCAGGCATGAATGTCCTTGGTGTTGAGATTGGCCCGGCCGCTGTCCGCGGTCAGAACCGAGAAGTGGTCCCCCTGCTTGAAGAAATCCATGTGCAGGGTCACCAACTGGACATCCTGTTCCCCGGCGTATTTGAGCATCTTGTCGCTCTGGAGGACCCACAGCCGCGTTCCCTTTTCGGTTTCAATCAACCGGTAATCGAAAAACTGCTGTTCGGGGCTCCTGGAGGTCCTGGCCGCGGGCGAGGCGGCCTGGGACGGTTCCTCGGAATCGACACATCCGCCCAGGACCATCAACAGGACCACTGCCGACACAAGTCGGGAGGCTCGCTGCGGTAGAAAGGATAAGAGTTTCATTTCTTCCTGACGTGTTCATTGACTCCAGCGTTGGTGGAACCACACCCATTCGGCCGGGTTCCGCCGAATGAAATATTCCAGCCGGGAATTGCAGAGGGCCAGAAAGCCCTTAACATCATCGTCACCCGAGCCCCCTTTCTTGAATTCCAGGGGGGGCAGGTGAACCACCCGTTGGCGATTGGTCCGCTGATCGCGGGCCATGGCCACCGGTACTACGGGAATGTCGTACCGCAGGGCCAAACGCGCCAATCCGACGGGCGTGGGCGCCGGCTCACCAAAAAACGGAACATCCAGATTCCGGGTTCTGGTGTACTGATCCTGGAGGATGGCCACGATGCCGCCCCCCTGCAGGTAACGCAACAGGGGGCCCGCCCCCTCATCGCGGGGAAGCACCGTCATTCCCAGGTCCCGCCGCCGGCTTTGCAGCAGCCGATCGACCGGCGGGTTGTGTACGGTGCCGGTTACGACCCCCAGGCCGTCCAGGCCGCGCCGGCGGAGTTCACGGGCCAGCCAGGCACCCAGAAGTTCCCAGCATCCCAGATGGCCGGTCAGGATGAAGACACCCTGCCCCGGCGCCGCCAGTTCAGCCAGCAGGTCACCCACCCGGGGCATCCCCGCGTCAGGCTCTTCCATGACGTAATCGCCTTGATCCAGCAGGCGGCCCGCGGCCAGGGTATCGAAAAGGTTCCGGCCCATGGCCGTGGCTGAATCCTTCAGGAGACGTTCGCGGCCCGGCCCGTCAAGCTCGGGAAACGCCCGCGCCAGGTTGGCGGCGGCCACCCGTCTGTCCCGGGGTCGCAACTTCAGGGCCAATCCGGCCAGGCCGGCTCCAAACCGCCGCCCGGCCGCCGGGGGAACCAGGTCGGCCCCCTGCAGCAGAAGGGCGACCAGCAGCCAGTAGAAGCGCCGCCGGACCTTGCGCCACAGTGCGATATCACCCTCGGGCAATGGGTTCGGGCCTCCCACGTTGTCGTTCCCCATACCGCGCCACCCGGCAGGCGCCGCGATCCTGACCTACTTTGCCCCGTTTTGAGGGGCTCCGTCAAGCACAAGTTGTGCCACCTGTGCAAATAGTTTGGTTACAAGCAATTGGGAGAGTACGGGTCAATGTGAAATTAACAAATAGTCATATGAAAAAGAAAGCCCGGGGCTTACAGCAGCCCGGCCCGCAACACATCGTGGATATGCAGCAGCCCCACGGGCCGGCGATCTTCATCCACGGCCAAAAGCAGGGTCACCGGCCCGCGCTTTCGTTCCTCCATCATGCGCAGGGCGGCGATCGCCAGCATTTCCGGGCTTATGGTGGTCGGCCGGTCGTTCATGGCATGGGTGATGGGCAGATCCAGGGCGTTGTCGTTCTCCAGGAGCACCCGCTTGATGTCTCCATCCACGCACAGCCCCATAAGCTTCCCGTCATCATCGACAACGCAGGCGCCACCGAGGCGTTTGCCGACGATCTCGGGCAGCGATTCCCGCAAAGTCAGCCGGTGCGAAACCCGGGGCAGTTCGTCACCGGTGTGCATCAGTTCCGACACCTTCAGCAACAGGCTGCGCCCGAGAACGCCGCTGGGATGGAACATGGCGAAATCCTCGGCCCGGAATCCCCGCAGCCGGATCAGGGCGACGACCAGGGCGTCCCCCATGGCCATGGCGGCGACGGAGCTGGTGGTCGGGGTCAGGTTCAACGGACAGGCTTCCCGCTCGATCGGGGTGTGCAACAGGATGTCGCTGACGGTGGAAATCTCGGAATCCCGGCTCCCGGTAATGGTCACGGTGGTCATGCCGAACTGACGGCACCGGGCCAGCAAGGCCACGACCTCGTCGTTGTTGCCGCTGCGTGAAATGGCGATGAGGATATCGGAGCCCCTGACGATGCCCAGGTCGCCGTGGGTCGCCTCCACCGGATGGATGAAATGGCTGGGCGTTCCGGTGCTGGTCAGGCTGGCGGCCAGCTTCCGGGCCACGATGCCGGACTTGCCCAGCCCCGTCACCAGGACCCGGCCCGAACACTCGTAAAGACGCCGCACGGCCCTGGCGAAATCCTCGTCCAGGCCGTGGCCGATGGACTCCAACGCACCGGCTTCCTGCAGAAAGGCTTCGCGGCCGAAACCGAGCAGGCTCTCGTCGCTCAGTTCGTCGGCGGATGGGTTCCGGCGGGGCATCTCCATCATTGCCAGGTCTCCTCTTCGGCAGCGGATGACAACTCGGCCCGGGTGGGTTGGGATTCCTTCCGGTCCAGGCCGGCCAGGGCCTGTCCGAACAGCCCCGCGCTTTTCAGGACCAGGTCCATGATTTCCCGCACGGCCCCCTGGCCGCCCTCCCGCTCGGTCACGTAATCGCAGTATTCCTTCAACTCGACCGGGGCCGCAGGAACCGCCACCGCGCACCCCACCTCGTACATGGCCGGCAGATCGATCAGGTCATCCCCCATGTACAGGGTGTCTTCGGGCCGGCATTCGGTTTCCGCCAGGATTTCCCGGAGGGCGGCCACCTTGTCGAACCGGCCCAGCTTGATCGAATCGAAGCGCAATTCCCGGCACCGGCGGTCGACGATCATGCTGTTGCGGCCCGTCAGCACTGCCCGCTTGATGCCCGCCAGGCGCCCCAGCACCAGGCCGAAACCGTCGTGGCTGTGGAATTCCTTGAGTGCCTCTCCCTTGGCGCTGAAGATCAGGTTCCCCGGGGTTAAAACCCCGTCGGCGTCGAAAACCATGAGGCGAACCCGGGCCAGACGGTCGGCCAGCTCATCGCCCAGCAGGATGACCGCTTCCTGCCGGTAGTCGTCATCGGTGCGGGGAGGCCAGGGTTTTGGTTTCTGTTCCGTATCACTCACTCGTTTGCCTCCAGGTACAGATTCCGGTACTTGATCAGTTCCGCCACGAGAGGTTCGAAGGCCTCCAGGGGCAGCTGGCTGCCGGCATCGCTTTTGGCCCGCGCCGGTTCGGGGTGCACTTCCAGGAAAACCAGATCACTGCCCGCGGCCAGGCCGCAGCGGGCCAACAGGGGAATGAGCTCGGGTTTGCCGCCGGTGGTCGTCCCGGTGGAGCCGGGCGACTGGACCGAATGGGTGGCGTCGAACACCACGGGATGCCCCAACCGGCGCATGACCTGGATGGAGCGGAAATCGACGGTCAGATCGCGGTACCCGAAAAACGATCCCCTTTCGGTGAACAGGATCCGCTCGCATCCCACGTGGCGCAGCTTGCCCGCGGCATGGGCCATGTCCGCGGCGGCCAGGAACTGGCCCTTCTTGACGTTGACCACGCGGCCGGTTCGGCCGGCCGCTTCCAGCAACGAGGTTTGCCGGCAGAGGAAGGCGGGAATCTGCAGGACTTCCGCCACCTCGGCCACAGCGTCGGCCTCTTCGGGGTGATGGAAATCGGTCAGGACCGGTACTCCGACGGCATCCCGGATCCGTTCCAGCAGGCGCAGCCCGTCGTCGATTCCCGGACCGCGGTAGGAGTCCGAGCTGGTCCGGTTGTCCTTCCGGTAACTGGCCTTGAAGCAATAGCCGACCTGCAGGCGTTCGCAGACCGAAGCCAGGGCTTCGGCGGTTTCCAGCATTTCGTCGGGGTCCTCGAGAACGCAGGGCCCGGCGATGATGTGCAGGGGCTGCCCCCGGCCCACCTTGTGTTCACCCAGAACAACGGGTGCGGCGACGGTCATGCGTGATGGTCCTTCCCTGCGGATCAGCGCTTCGCCAAAGGAAGCGCACCCGCTCAGTTGGCGGCCTTGTCCACTGATTTCCTGCTGCCCGTTTCCTGATGCTGGACGGCCGCGGCCACGAATTCACGGAACAACGGGTGGGGACGTCCGGGCCGGGATTTCAATTCGGGATGGAACTGGACGGCGATGAAAAAGGGATGTTCCGGCAATTCCATGATCTCCACCAGTTCCCCATCGGGCGACAGACCCGAAAACACCACGCCCGCTTCTTCGAAGCGCCCGCGGTAGCTGTTGTTCACCTCGTAGCGGTGCCGGTGCCTTTCACTGATTTCCTTTTCACCGTAGCAGGCGGCCGCCCGGCTATCGGGCACCAGGTGACAGGGGTAGGCGCCCAGCCGCATGGTCCCGCCCAGGTTGGCGATGCCTCGCTGCTCTTCCATGAGATGGATGACCGGGTGCGGCGTTTCGGGAGTGAACTCGGCGGAACCCGCTTTTTCCAGACCGACCAGGTCGCGCCCGATCTCGATCATGGCGCACTGCAGGCCCAGACAAATCCCGAAAAAGGGCACCTGGTTCTCGCGCGCGTACCGGATGGCGTTCACCTTGCCCGGGATGCCCCGGTCACCGAATCCCCCCGGCACCAGGATGCCGTGACAGCTGCCGAGGATCTCGGCCAACTGATGGTCCCCCACGTCGTCGGCTTCGAGGCTTTCCGAATCGATCCAGACCTGCTCCACCTCCACGTGGTGGGGAATGCCCGCGTGGATGAAGGATTCGATGATGCTCTTGTAGGCGTCCTTGAGTTCCGTGTATTTGCCGACGATGGCGATGCGCACGGTCTGGCCCGGGTTCATGACCGCGTGCACCATGCGCTCCCATTCGGCCATATCCGGCGCGCCGGTCTCCAGGCCGAGGCGCTCGCAGAAGAGTTGATCGAAATTCTGGGCGTGCAGGTTCAGGGGAACCTGGTAAATGCTCGGCACGTCGCACGCGTCAAACACGTGGTCGACTTCCAGGTTGCAGAAGAGGCCGATCTTGCGCCGGGCCTCGTCGCCGATGGGTTTTTCGGAACGGCACACCAGGAAATCCGGTTGGATGCCGATGCTGCGCAGCTCGCGCACCGAGTGCTGGGTGGGCTTGGTCTTGATCTCGCCCGCGGCGGCGATGTAGGGCACCAGGGTCAGGTGCATCGACGCGGTGTCTTCGCGGGGCTGCTCCAGGCGGAACTGGCGGATGGCCTCCAGGAAGGGCAGGCTTTCGATATCGCCCACGGTGCCGCCGATCTCGGTGATGATCACATCGACGTCGGGATTCTCTTTCGCCGGCAGCATGATGCGCCGCTTGATCTCGTCGGTCACGTGGGGAATGACCTGGACGGTGCGGCCCAGATATTCGCCCTTCCGTTCCTTGGCCAGGATCGTCTCGTAGACCCGGCCGCTGGTCAGGTTGTTGATCTGCGACAGGTTGTTGTCGGTGAACCGTTCATAGTGGCCGAGGTCCAGATCGCACTCGGCACCGTCCTCAAGGACGAAAACCTCGCCGTGCTGGAAGGGGCTCATGGTGCCGGGGTCCACGTTCAGATAGGGATCGAACTTCTGCAGGATGACGTTCAGGCCGCGCGCCTTGAGCAGATTACCCAGGGACGCGCAGGCGATCCCCTTGCCCAGGGCCGACACCACACCACCGGTCACGAAAACGAACTTGGCCATTCCAGTCTCTCCCGGGTTCACGACCCTCTTTGTTGGTTCCACAGTCGTCGTACCACTTCCAGATCATCCGGAGTGTCCACCCCCACCGGGGCGTTGGCGATGTCCAGCACCTTGATGCGCATGCCGTTCTCGAGGGCGCGCAATTGTTCCAGGCCCTCGGATATTTCCAGGGGCGTCCTGTCCAGGGACAGGAACCGCTGCAGGGCCTTTTGGCGAAAAGCGTAGATACCCACGTGCCTCAGGGCCTGCTCGTGGGGCCGGGCCTCCGCTCCCGGGAAGGTACCGGGAATCGGCGCCCGAGAAAAGTACAAAGCCTCGCCCCGGACATCCCGGATCACCTTGACCTGGTTGGGATCATTCCAGGACTCCCGGTCGGCGAACCGGTGGGCGCAGGTCGCCAGGTCGATCCCGGGGTCGGCCCGCATGGCCTTGATCAGGCCGTCGATGTCCTGACTGTCCAGCAGGGGTTCGTCTCCCTGCAGGTTGAGGACGATGTCGGCGTCATGGCGCCCGGCCACCTCGCCGATCCGGTCGGTGCCCGTGGCATGGCTCCCGGTCATTTCACACCGGAATCCGGCGGCCAGAACGGCCTCCTGGATGCGGGTGTCGTCGGTGGCCACCACGACCTCGTCCGCCAAGCCGATGCCGGCGGCCATTTCGGCCACGCGGACGATCAGGGGTTTCCCCGCGAGGTCGGCCAGCGCCTTGCCGGGGAACCGGGTCGAGTCGAAGCGGGCGGGGATAACCACCAGAACCTTGTCCGCACCCCCCTGGAATTCCTTGGCCACCGTCAAACCCTCCCCATTACAAGAGAAGCCCGCCCCCGAGGGGGCGGGCTTGATAAAATCGGTCAGCCATCCACTAGAAGGGCTGGATGTTGACCCGCTTCTTGGACCCGCGGAAGTCCTCGAATTGAACCGTGCCGTCGATCAGGGCGAACAGGGTGTCGTCCCCGCCCTTGCCGACATGCTTGCCGGGATGGATGCGCGTGCCACGCTGCCGCACGATGATGGTGCCGGCGCGCACAGCCTGTCCCCCGAACCTTTTCACACCCAGGTGTTGCGGGTTGCTGTCCCGCCCGTTCCTGGTTGATCCGCCTGCTTTTTTATGAGCCATGGTGGTGCTCCTTTAACCGTTGATTCCGGTGATCATGATCTCGGTGAAGGCCTGGCGATGGCCGTTCTTGCGGCGGTAGTTCTTCCGCCTCTTCTTCTTGAAGACCACGATCTTGCGGCTACGGCCATGACCGATGATCTCGGCGGCCACGGACGCGCCCTCCACAGTGGGAGTGCCGACCTTGACATCATCGCCATCGGCGAACATGAGGACTTCGTCGAAGGTCACGCTGTCGCCGACCTCGTTATCCAGCAGGGGCACCTGAACCTTGGTATCGGGCTGGACCCGGTACTGCTGGTTCTTGATCTTGACTACGGCGTACATCGCGTTGACTCTCCGATTCTTCACAGAAACTGCTGACGGAACCCGCTGCCGGGGCTCACACAAAAATGCCCGTCGGGGAGACCAATCTTCGGCCTCCCTGTGGCGAACTGCAAGCGCATATAATAAGAGCCCGAAACCGGTTTCGTCAAGGAATCGCGTTATTTTTCCGAAAAATGGGCTTTTCGACCGGTTTGGACCCCAACCAGGTTGACAACCGTCCGGAACTTCGTAAAGTATGCCGATGCGCACAAAGCCAGGCCATTACTCTTGAACGGGAGATTTCACCAAAATGAGCGAAAAACAGGAATTCAAGGTCATTATCGTGGGTTCCGGCCCCGCCGGCTACACGGCCGGCCTCTATCTCAGCCGGGCCAACATTTCCAATCTGTTGTTCCAGGGTGAACAGCCCGGCGGGCAGCTGACCATCACCACCGAGGTCGAAAACTACCCCGCCTTCCCCGAAGGCATCCAGGGCCCGGAGCTGATGGAAAAATTCAAGGCCCAGGCCGAGCGCTTCGGGACCGTGATCAAAAGTGAAACAGTCACTTCGGTCGATATGAGCTCGCATCCCTTCAAGGTGACCACGAACGCCGGCGACTACACCGTTCCCGCTGTGATCATAGCATCGGGAAGCAGCGCAAGGTGGCTGGGCCTGCCCGACGAGGAGGCCTTCTACGGCAAGGGCCTGAGCGCCTGCGCCACCTGCGACGGGTTCTTTTTCAACGGACAGGAAATCGCCGTGGTCGGCGGTGGGGACACCGCCCTCGAGGAAGCCGTGTTCCTGACCAACTTCGCTTCCAAGGTTACCCTGATCCACCGGCGGGATGAGCTGCGCGGCTCGAAGATCAT
>JBDLKA010000004.1:0-89781 GCA_039714075.1 Candidatus Krumholzibacteriota bacterium
GGAATGGAATAGTTCTCGGCCAGAATGGTGATGATGGCTTCGGCCGTCTGGGTGACGGCGTCTTCGGTACCACCGGAAAAACCCGACCCGCCGGAACTGCCGACAATCTTGTATTTGCCCAGCTCCGTGCCGTCGTTGCCGTCGATGAAATCAACCAGGGCGGTCATCTTCGCCTTTCCCGCAAACGAGCCGAGGAAAAAACGGGACGTCCCGCTGACCTTCCGGAGATTGGAAACGGTCACCCGAATCAGGAGGGAATTTTCCGTCTCGGTTCCCGGGTGTTCCAGAACCACCTTCTTGACCGCCCCCAGTTCCTTGATCCCTTCCATCAATTGGATTTCAAGGTCCGTCAGTTCCTGGGTGGCGTCTTCGGCAAGAGCAGGATTGACATCCACCCGGATCGCCCAATAGGGAATGGTCGGGGAGGGCTCCAGCTCCTGGATCGGCATGGTGTTGAAACCGGCAGTGCAGCCCCCGAAAACCAGGAGCAGGGGCAGGACAAACAGGCCCTTGGAAAAATTATTACGATTCACCGCTTTGCTCCTTGCTGCTAAAAGGAAATTCGCACGCCGCCGGCGAACTCGTTGGCACTTACGACCAGACCAATCTGGTTGGACAGGGGTAGACGCTCCCACTGCTTCGAACCGGAACCGATGGCCGCGCCCAGCAGGCCACCGGCGGCAGCCAGCCCGAGGGTCACCGGCGCGACCTTGCCCTGGTCCAGTTCGGTTTGCTCGTCGGCTGATACCTGCAGAATGGCCAGGATGGCGATCGTCACCCCCATGCTCGCTCCTATCAGGGCGCCTTTGCCGGCGTTTGAACCAGCCGAAACATCCAGGGAATGGATGTCGGCCAGGGGGATGTCCACCCTCTCGCCCGCCTTGTTCGTTCCCGTAAGGCTGGTTGCGGACAGCTGGCCGTCGTGTCCCTGGATGTGGTCGCCGTTGTGGAGGAGCAGGCGGAAATCATTGATGTCCCGCACCTCGTCCTCCGCGGCGGCGGGGGATATCGTAAGACCTAGGATCATGGGAATGGTCAGTGTCAGAACAAGACGGCGAGCGGACATGGATTTCCCCCTTGTTTGGTCATCCTGCGACGGATCAAGGACCAACGCGATGATCCGGTTCCATTATCCCGTTCCTGTCCAGAACCGCCACCAGAAAAAACGTCACCAGGCTGACGCCCCACAAAAAATACACCGGATGCGGCACCACCCTCCACTCCGCCGGCGCCACCAGCCACACGACCAGTGCCAACTTCGTCATCCCCAAAGTCCAGACCGCCGACCCTCGCCGGCACAACTGTGGCGCCAGCATGGTCATCAACACAATCAACGTATAACTCGTGGTCAGGGTCAGGGCCACCAGCAGCATTTTCAGGATTCCCGTCACCGTCAGCGCCAAGGCAAAGGTTACCACACTGAGCACGGCAACGGTCACCCGGCACACCAACTGGTCCCGCGCGGCATCAATTTCCCACGGCCCGAACCGCCGGATCAGGTCATTGGTCACCAGCGTCGCGCTGCCCAGCAGCAAAGCCGAGGCCGTGCTGACATCGGCCGCCCACAACCCGGCCAAAATGATCCCCGCCGCCAACGGATTAAGACCCAACACCACTTTGGGCAAGGCCTCGGCCGGAACAATGCCCGGATACAAAACCGCCGCCGCCATCCCCAACAGCGCGCTGATGAATCCCACCGGCGCGATGATCGCAGCACCCAGCAGATAGCCCCGCGCGGCAGTCTTCTCGTCCCTTGCCGCGAACCCCACCTGGATCACCGACTGGGTCGAGTGGGTGGTGGTGATCATCACGATGAACCAGGCCAGGATCAGCCCGCCGCCCACGGCGCCGAGATCAAATCCCGGATGGCCGGCGGGCAACTTGGCCTGCAGTCCATCGAACCCACCCAGGTCACCCAGGGTCAGGATCGCCCCCAGCACGATCCCGATATAGATGACGATCACATTGACGACGTTGGTCAAACCGGCGGCCCAGAAACCGCCAATGAGCGTGATTCCCACAAAAACAACAGCCGTGGCGGCCATGCCTCCGTGGAAGGAAAAAAATTCGGGCATCAAGGATGAAAGAATGGCCCCGCCGGCCACATACTGCAGCGAGGTGATGACGACCTGGATCACCAGCTGGCCCAGAACCCCCAATACCCGTCCCCCCACGCCGTAATGACGCTCGAACAACTCGGGCAGGGTGGTGATTTCCCAGCGGCGATAGCGGCGTGCGGCGAACAATCCCATCACCACCGCGCCCGCGGCCCAGGCGGCGTTGTACCAGCCGGCCGAAAGACCCACGCCGTAAGCCCGTTCGGCCACGCCTATGGTCGAAGCTCCCCCCACGGCCAAACCTGCCAGCAGCGAAGCAACCACGATCGTCGGCAGCCCGCGCCCGGCCAGCAGGTAGCCCACCGAACCGCCGCCACCGCGCCTGTTCAATCGGCGCGCCCACCAGGTGACCGCGAACAGGGCCACCAGGTAGAACACCACCACCAGCAGGGGTACGAGATGGGCCACGGACTACTGCACTTTCAGCCGCACGTCCACGGCCATCGGCGCCTTGCCGTCCGAATAGGCGAAGATCGGGTTCAGGTCCATCTCCACTATTTCGGGGAAGTCGTTCGCCAGCAGGGACACCCGGACCAGCATTTCGCCCAGAGCCGGCAGGTCGATCGGATCGGTGCCGCGGGCGCCGCTGAGCACCTCGAAACCCTGGATGGAACGCACCAGTTCGTCGGCCTCGGGCCGGCTCAGCGGAGCCACCGCCGCGGCCACGTCCTTCATCACTTCGACGAAGATGCCGCCCAGGCCGAACATCACCAGGCTGCCCAGCCCCTCGGAAGCGGCCACGCCCGCGATGAGCTCACGACCCTTCGGCGCCTGCTCCATCAGCAGGCAGGCCGGCTCGCCGAAGCGCGTCGCCATGCGGTCGTAGGCGAACTGCAGCTGCTCCATGTCCTGGATGTTGAGGACGACTCCGCCGACGTCCGACTTGTGCACCACATCCTGCGAATCGAGCTTCAGCACGCAGGGGAATCCGGCGACCTGGGCTGCGCCTTCCAGACCGCGGGGCGTGGAAAAACCGGCCATGCGGGGCGAGCGGATGCCGTAGGCACTGAGTACGGCAAAGGCATCCTCCTGCGTCAGGTAATTGTCCTTGCCACGATACTTCTCGATGATGACTTCGGCTGCCGCGCGATCGGTTTCCATATCGGACAGATCCTCGCGCACCCGTTCGCGCAGGCGGGCGTAGCGGTTCATGGCCGCCAGGGCCCGCGCCCCGTCCTCGGCGAACTCGAACACCGGCAGATCGGCCGCCCGCAACTGGCCGATCAGGCGGTAGTTCTCGCTGTAGGTCTCCACCACCACGACCACGGGCTTGTCCGACTCCTCGGTCGCCTCCTTGATGCGCCGGGCGATGGCGTCGATGTCCGTGAACGGCGCGGTCACGAAAAACACCATCACCATGTCCGTGTTTTTCTCGGCCAGCAGGGTGCTGATCGCCGCGTGGTAATGATCCTGGTTCGCGGTGGCCACCACGTCGACCGGGTTGCCCAGACTAGCCTCGGCGAACTGTGTTTCCTCCAACCGCTTCTTGCCTTCGTCCGACCACTTCGCCAGTTCCAGCCCCTGCCCAATGGATTCATCCACGGCCTGAATGCCCGGCCCACCCGTATTGGTGATGATGCCGATGCGGTTGCCCGGCGGCGGATTCTGGGTGGACATGGCGATGGCGGCCTTGATCATTTCGTGCGTGTCGGTGAAGGGCACCACGCCCGCCTTGCGGTACATGGCTTCGGCCATCTTCACCTGGTCGACCAGCGCCCCGGTGTGCGACGACACCGCTTTCGATCCTTCGGACGTTCGCCCGGCCTTGATGGCCAGAACGGGTTTGTGGGGCGTGATCTTTGCTGCCACTTCCAGGAACGCGCGCGGGTCCTTGAAGCTTTCGGTCTGCATCATGATCACGCGGGTGCCTTCGTCCTGGCTGTAGTATTCCAGGATCTCGGGCATGGTCAGGTCGCACTCGTTGCCGTAGGAGCAGTACATGCGGTGCCCCAGGCCGACGTTGTGCAGGTGCAGTTTGAGCATCTCGCCCATGCCGCCGCCCTGGGCGATGATGGAAACATTACCCGGCTTCTGCGGCACGAAAGTGAAGTTGGCATACACCGATACTTCCGGGTCGGCGTTCTGGATGCCCTGGCTGTTCGGTCCGAAAATGCGGATGCCGTGCTTGTGCGCGGTCTCGACCATTTTCCGTTCGAGCTCGACTCCCTCGGGACCCACTTCCTTGAACCCCGCCGAGTGCACGATGGCGAACTTCACGCCCTTGGCCCCGCACTCTTCCAGCACCGCGGGCACGTACACGTTCTTGATGGAGATGTTCACCAGGTCGATGGTGTCGCAGGGCACGTCCAGGATCGACTTGTAGGCCTGGATGCTGCGAATGGTCCCCCCCTTGGGGTTGATGGGGAAAACCGGTCCCACAAATCCGTAATTGGTCAGGTTCTTCACCACGATGTGACCGATGGAGTAGGGGTTTCCCGAAGCGCCGATCACACCCACGGCGCGGGGTCTGAACAATCCGTCGAGCATGCCTGGTTCCTCTCTTTTACTTAGCGGTCGCCAATTTGCGGGCGGTCAGGGCGGCGCCCAACGCGCCTGTGAACTGGGGAGCTTCGGGCACGACCACATCGCGGCCCAGGCGCGAAGCCAAAATCTTCACGATGACCGGATTGTGCGCCACCACACCCCCGGTGGCCATGACCATCCCGTCCAGGGGATCCATTTCGACGATGCGGTCCACCACCGAAACGAAGGCCCCGCGCACGATGCCCTCCACGGGCGCACCCTGCCTCAGGTGGGACAGGATCTCGGTCTTGGCGAAAACCGTGCAGAAGCTGCCCAGGCGCACCGGTTCGTCGGTGCTCCCGGCCAGGGCGTCGAGCTCGGCCACATCCAGGTTCAAACGCAGGGCGATCTCCTCGATGAACGCGCCCGTACCGGCGGCGCACTTGCGGTTCATCTTGAACTCGCGGCGTTTCCCCTCGTCGTCCAGGTGGATGACCTTGTTGTCCTGGCCCCCGATGTCGACCACGGAAACCGCCTGCTGCGCGTGATGGAAGCAGCCGACACCGTGACAGTGGATCTCGGTGCGGGACTCGCCGGCAAAATCGACATTCCTGCGTCCGTAGCCCGTGGAAACGGTCACCGCCGGCTCACCCGTCAGGCCAGCGGTTTTCAGGGCCTCGTCAAGACACTGGCGCGCGGTGCCGCGGTAATCGACACCGGAATGGCGCATGGCCCTGGCCAGCACCTGCCGGTCGCCATCCAGCAGGACCAGCTTGGTCGCCGACGCGCCGATATCCACGCCGCAATAGAAGTTTCCCGTGGTCATGCTCCTATCACCGGCCCTCTTCGATCTGCTCGACCAGGGCCTCGAACTGCGTGCGGGCCTGCTCTTCGGAGTACATCCGCAGATCGTTCAGGTCGCCGTTGATCGTCACGTAGGGCACGCCCGTCGCGCCGGTCATGCGTTGCGGCATTCCGTAGCGGCAATTCGAGTTGTTGGGGCAGGTCTTGGCGTCGTGGTAGATGATGCCGTCGATTCCGTAGGTCGCGAACATTTTCTTGAGGTAGTCCTCTTTGTAGTTCTCGCCGCGCACGATGAACAGTTCGGTGTAGCTGCGCGCCATGGCTTCGAAGGGATCGTCCAGGCCCATGGGCTCGAAGATCCAGCTGTTGCAGTAGGTCGACGCCACCACGCAGGCGTGCTGGCCGGCAAACTGTTCGGCGTGGTCGCGCAGCTTGCCCCAGACGGGCATGCCCTCCCAGTAGAAGCGCAGCTTTTCGTCCTCGACGGCGGCCACGCCGTCGGCGATGCGCTGCTCCAGTTCGGCGATCAGCACCGGGTAATATTCCTCGGCCGCGGCCGTGCCGCGCAGAACCACCGCCGGCCCCATGTGGATGGTGCAATCGAAGAACGAAATGGGGCTGGGCTGGTGGGCAGCCAGTTCCAGGACCCGTTTCCACAACAGGGTGCAGCGGTAGGACGAGGCCATCACTTCCTTCAAACGATCCATATCGAATTTGCGGCCGGAAATCTCTTCAAGGGTCGGAATCAGGGCCTTGTGCTGATCGATCAACCCGTCCAGGTGGTCCTTGGTAATTTCCTCCAGCCCCCGCGGGGTATCGATACCGATCAAGGGCACATCCCACTCGCGCTGGTAGAACGCCAGCCAGTCCTGCACATCGCGGCACTGGTTGGTGTTGTAGACCAGTACGTCCGCCTTGGGCACGCCCTTGATGCCGAAGGCCTTCATCAGGGGCGTCTGCTGCTTCAGGTACGAGCCCACGTCGCTGGTCAGGTACGAGCAGATATCCGGCGAATACCCCCGGGCGTTGGCCGCGGGAATCAGGTCCGCCGCCACGCGCGACGAGCCCAGCACCGCACCGTGATTCTCGGGAAAATAGACCAGGAAACCGAAGGACCGCAGCAGTTCGGCCGGTCCCACGCTGGTGCACCAGGCGATCAGCGGGCGGTCCGAAGCGGTGGAGTTGGCGGCGGCGTCCAACTCGATGAAATGCTCGGCCATGAGTTTGCGCATCATGCCGGTGGCCTGGATTTTCTTGATGGGGGTGTCGCTCACGGGGCAGTATCTCCTTGGGTGGGTCGGGAAAGAGGCATTCCGCGGATACTAGCATTGCGGGATATCCAGCGTCAATCGGCGGGCAATCACCCCATGAATCACAGTTGAATCACAAGGACCGAAACCGGTAGACTCCCGGCCCATGACCACGATCTCGAGCAAAATCCCCCGCGAAACCCTGCGCGGTTACCTCTTCATCGTCTTGGCCGCCTTCTGCTGGGGCGGCATCGGCCCGGTGTCCCGTTACGCGTTCGCCCAGGGCCTGGCGCCGTTCGTCCGGATCGAATTTCCCGCGCCACGGGCCCTGCTGGCGGTGATCTTTCTCGCGGTGATCTCCACCTTCGCCGCCTACTCCCTGAACTACGCGGGACTCAAGCGGCTGGAATCCTCACGCGCGGCGACCGTGGCCACCATAGAACCGGTCATCGCCGGAGCGGCGGCCTGGGTCTGGTGGGGGGAGACCTTCACTTTCTGGGGTTACCTGGGCAGCGGGCTGATTCTGCTGGGTGTGCTGCTGCTGATTACGTCTTCCTCAAAGGAAGGCGCAAGTTAGCCACGCCTTAAGCTGAAACGGCGAGACGGATTATTTGATCAAAACAAGTTTACGGGTCACGGCCCCGTCCACGGACTGCAGCCGCGCGAAATACACCCCCGCCGAAACCAGCTGTCCGGTGTTGTCTTTTCCGTTCCAATGGACAACGTAGGAACCGGCCTCTCGATACTCCTCGACCAGCGTGCGCACCTTGCGTCCGGCAGCGTCGTGAATCGAAAGGACGACCGGACCCGCTCGTTCCAGTCCGAATTGCATTTCGGTACGCGGGTTGAAGGGGTTCGGAAACGGGTTGTCCAACCACACCGCGGTCACCTTGTTGCCGGGCAGCAGATTGCCGTCCACCGGGGCGGGGTCCGAGCACTCCCGTCCCAGGATCGTCAAGGTGCCGCCGAGCAAATACACATACCCGTGATCAACTTCGGCCTGCCATGCATAGGCACCGGAATGATAATCACCGAGCAGGACAGGCGCCGATGGTGAATTCACGTCCACCACGATCATGCCGCTTTGGTATGCCGAAACGTAGGCGGTCTTGCCGTAGACCTCCACGTCCCGGCATCTCCCGAGAGGCAGCTGACCCACCAGAACAGGAAGATCCCACGAGGCAAGATCATAGATGGAAAGGCCTGTGTTTCCAACAAGATACAGATATCCGCCTGACGCCGTTCCATGGTAGATATCTTCCGGATGAGATACCGTTGAGACATGGACCGGGGCCAGCGGGGACGCCAGATCAAAAACCGAAATTTCGCCGCCAAAGGGATCGCCGCTTAAGGCGTAGAGGTGCCCGTCGAGGACGTCCAAAGCCGACAAGGAAAAGCCAAGGTGGTCTCCCACGGCAACCGGGGTATCCGGAATCGACAGATCGTAGACACGGAAACCACTCGATTGGATTGCGTACAGGATATCGTCGACAACCAGGCCGTCCACGCGCATCTCGACATCGGTCGCCACGGGATCACCGGTCGGCCAGTGAAACGAGCCGAAAGTCGAGTGCAGGTATTCGCCATGAATGGCGAATCCAACTTCAAACATGGGTGTGCCGACATTTATAAAAAAACCATGTGAAAAAACAGGATTTTCGGGGTCACTCAGGTCGAAGACTTCGATAGCCCCGACATCGTACCATTCATCGGAAAGGTCCTCCAAAAAGAAGGCATTCGTGTCCGTAATCTTAAAGTCCACGGAGGGAATGGCACCCAGGATGTTCGCAGCCGGAGGAGGAACCGTCAGAAGACCTTCGTGATTAACGAGTCTCAGATTATCGAAATAGAGTAAGCGTTCTCCGACCACTTCCACATGGGCGTTGTCTGCGACTCCGATTCCGTAAACCCTTGTCCAGATTCCGTCAACTTCGGTCAGGTAGTTTACCGAACCTTCGGATGGCGCATAGATCATCCCGTTCCCGATGGCAGGTTGGCCGACAATGGGCCGCCCGAAGCTGAAATCCCCCACCTCTTCAATGGCTGCCGGGTTGGAAAAATCCAGGATCTTCAGGACACTGCTAGAAAGAATGGATCCAAACTGAGAGGGAGGATACTGGTCCAAACGGGCCGCCACCGTCCCGCCTTCGGCGTCCAGGGCGTCGAACATTTGTCCGTTTGTGGGAGTGGCATAGGTTGTAAATTCACCAAGAAGTACGGGAACGGCCGGTGCCGAAAGATCGTAGGCCCGCAAAAAGCCCTCGGTTCCAAAGCGACCTCCAACGTACCAGACGCCCGCATCCTCGGCCACACTCAGGGCCCAGTCGACATCGGACAGGGAAACTTCCTCGACAGGCGCCGTCGGATCGGAAATGTCGAAAAACCGGAAGCCGTCATCCAGGGCGGCAATGCAGGCAAGACCGCCGACCATCTCCTGATCGACGACTTCGGAGGCCGAGGCATTCTGCGATCGCTGAACCGGATGGTGCGGATTCGAAAAATCCACCAGCAGCCAGCCACAATTCACGGGATTCGAGGTCTTGAAACCGACGCTGACCAGGGAGCCCTCGCAGGCGAGGGATGTCGGCCATCCCGCCGAGGAATTGAAATCTCCCAGCACTTCCGGCGCGGCGGCAGGCAAGGCACGCCCCCAGACCAGGCGCAGACCCGTCCCTGAACCATCTCCGGTGGCGTAGCAGAAATAGTCACCGTCGACCGCCAGTATTTTGAACATGATGGTATCATCGGGAATGCTGCCGATTTCGGCCGGCAATTGACCGTAGGGTGTACAATCCGGGGCACCTACAGCCACGGAAGAACAAATGGTCAGCAGGACTATCATGATTAGAGTTTTCATGGTGGGATATTCCCTTTCTTGGATATAATTTCTCCTATATAACACCTGGATTATCTTATCATTAATGAAAGATTGATGTCAAATGGATGCCATAGTTCATCAATTCCTCAAAAAGCTCCACCTGTTGCCGTCCCCAGGCAATTTTCCTGGCCGAAACACAGGTCACAATTCCAATGCCACAACCAATTCCTTGAAATCCCCTCCCCGAAATGGGAGAATGATTTTTCGAAATCAGACTCGCCCATTCTGCCCCATATCATCCAAGGAGAACCCTCATGATCGTCGGCGTCATCGGTTCCGGCTCCATCGGCCCGGACCTGGCCTATGGTTTTGTCTCCGCCCTGGCCAGCCACCCGGACAGCCGTGTCCTCCTTCACGACATCAAACCCGACGCCTTGGAGGCCGGCCTGGCCCGCATCCAGGGCTACGTGAAAAAGGGTGTCGATCGTGGCAAGCTCAGTCCCAAGGTGGCCGCGGCCATCGGTGACAAACTGGTCACGACGCTGGACCTTCCCGACCTGGCCGATTGCGATTACGTGCTCGAGGCCGCCACCGAGGATCTGGGGATCAAGAAGATCATCCTGGGCAACCTGGAAAAAGTCGTGCGGCCCGACTGCCTGATCGGCTTCGCCACCAGCGGCCTGCCGCGCGCGGTGATCGCCGCGGACACGAAACACCCCGAGCGCTGCTTCGTGAACCACCCCTTCTTTCCCGCCTGGCGCGCCATGCCCATCGAAGTCGTGCTGTCGGACCACGCCGAGTACAGCGAGCGCATGCTGACGACCTTGAAGCATCTTGGCAAAGTGCCGGTGATCACCGCCGACGTGCCGTGCTTCGCCGCCGACGACATCTTCTGCAACTACTGCGCCGAGGCCGCGCGCATCCACGTCGAAGGCGTGGCGTCGGTGTGGCAGGTGGACAAGATCGTCAACGACGCCATCGGCGGCGGTGGTCCCTTCAACGTCATGGACCTGACCCGCGGCAACCTGCTGAACGTCAAATGCCTGAAGCTGATGGAAGAAGCCGAGACGGGCAGCGAATGGTTCGCCCCGCCCGAGGTCTTCTCCACCCAGGCCAACAATCCCTGGCTCGACCACAAGAACCCCGGTGACCCGTCGTACAGCCCCGAACTGGGCCAGCAGGTGCTGGACCGCATCCTGGCCGTGCTATTGGGACGAACCTATTTCGTGGCCGACAACGATATCTGCGACCCGGCGGACCTGAACTGGCTGACGAGCAACGCCCTCGGTTTCAGCAAGGGGCTGCTGGATCTGGCGGCCGAACTGGGCGCCGACCGCGTGCACGAGATCTGCACCACCTACGCGGCCGCCAACCCCGGTTTCGAGGTGCCCAAAAGCATTAGCGACCGGGTGCTGCTGGATTTCAAGCGCAACCTGCAGATCGAGAAGGATGACACCATCGCCACGGTGACCATCAAGCGTCCCGAGGTGTTGAACGCGCTGAACGACCAGACCATGAACGAGTTGAACGCCACCTTTGACGAACTGGAAGCCGACAACACGGTGGCCGGCATCGTGGTCACCAGTTACGGCGGCTCGCTGGCGGGCGCCGACATCAACGAACTGGCCGCCCTGCCCACGCCCGAAGAGGCGGCCGACAAGTGCCGCCGCGGGCACAAGATTCTGCGCCGGATCGAGAACTGCGCCAAGCCGGTGGTCATCGCCGTGAACGGTCCGGTGCTGGGCGGCGGCGCTGAACTGTCCATGGCCTGCCACGCGCGGGTCGTGGGCCCGGGCCTGATGCTTGGTCAGCCCGAAGTGAACCTGGGGATCATCCCGGGTTACGGCGGCACCCAGCGGCTGCCCCGCCTGATCGGGGTGGAAAAAGCCGCGGAAATGGTGCGGACCGCCAATACCATCGGCGCCAAGGACGCCTGCGCCCTGGGTTGGGCGGTCGGTGAGCCCGCGACCTCTCCAGTCGCGGCGGCCAAGGATGTGATCAAGGCCCACCTGGACGGGTCGGCGCCCATCAAGCGTCTGGACACCGGACCCATGAAAGTGCCTGCAACATTGCCGGCCGTCGACATCGGCCACCGTTCCCTGGCCATCGACCGCATCCTGACCGATACCCTGTTCGCCGGACTGAAAACCGACCTGGACAGCGGTCTGGAGCTCGAAGCCGTGGCCTTCGCCCGCTGCAAGGGGACCGTCGATTACGACATCGGCATGACCAATTTCATCCAGAACGGACCCCGGGTGCCCGCGGTCTTCATGAACGAATAAACGGGAGACGAGCATGACCACGAACAGCAAATCCATCGTCATCCTGGACGGCGCGCGCCGGACGCCGAGGGCCGACATCCTGATCAACAACCGCGAACCCGGTCTGTTCTCGCGCTTTGCGACCACCGCCCTGGGCGGCATGGCCATCAGGGCCACCCTGAAAAATACGCCGCTGGACAAGGGATTGATCGGCCACGTCATCATGGGGATGGCCTCGCACAGCCATCGCGACAGCATCTACGCGGCCCAGGGCATGGCCTGGCGCGGCGGCCTGGCCGACGACGTGCCCGCCCTGACGGTGGCCCGCATCTGCGGCAGCGGCGCCGAAGCGGTGGCCGTGGGCATGGAGCATATCCTGGCCGGTATCCGGCACGACCGTGACCGGCCGTTCCTGGTTGTCGGCGGCGGCGAGAGCATGCAGTACCCCTTCAGCGTTTACGGCATGCGCGGCCAGAAAGTGGGTACGGCGATCCAGAAGTACGGACCGCTGGACCCGCGTGGTCTGCCCCGGGGGTCCATGCTTCAGGATTCCCTGTTGCTGGGCCTTTATGATCCGGGCGCCAGCCTGGCCATGGCCAATACCGCCGAAGAACTGGGGCGGCGTTACGAAATCACCCGCGAAGAGGCCGACGCCTTCGGCCATCGCTCGCACATGAATGCCAAGGCTGCCCGTGACGAAGGATTGTTCGCCGAGGAGATCGAGCCGGTCACCCTGCCCGGCAGCGGCGGCGAGGCCGACGTCGTGGTCGAACACGACACCCATATCATGGACAACATCAGCCTGGCCAAGATGAGCCGCTTGTACCCGGCCTTCGAGGCGGGCGGCATCATCACCGCAGGCAACGCCAGCGCCGTGGTCGACGGCGCGGCGGCCATGGTGCTGGGCCTCGAGGACGATGCCAAGGCACACGGCCTGAAACCTTTGGCCCGGGTGGTCGCTGTCGGCACGGCGGCCTGCGATCCGCGGATCATGGGCTGGGGTCCGGTTCCAGCGACGCGCATCGCCCTGGAAAAGGCCGGCCTGGCCGGAAGCGACATCGACCACGTCGAATTGAACGAAGCCTTCGCGCCCCAGGCCCTGGCCTGCATACGGGACTTTGCCGACATGGGCATCGATCCGGAGAAGGTCAACCCGCAGGGCAACGCCATCGCGCTGGGCCATCCCCTGGGCGCGACCGGAGCCATCCTGACCCTGACCTGCGCCTACGCCCTGCGGCGCAAGGGCCAACGCTACGGTCTGGTCACGATGTGCATCGGCGGGGGGCAGGGAAATTCGCTGGTCATCGAGTCCTTGTAGTCAGTAAACATCAACCTGTGAAAGTCGGTCGCCATGTCCTTGTCCTACCATTGCCCCAATTGCGACAGCCTGCTGAATCCCAACGTGCGCGTGGTGCTCATCGCCCGCTACGGTGAAAAACAGGGCATCGTCCTTATGAGTTCGAAGCCCGGGGACTACCAGGTCATCTGCGACAAGGGCTTGTGTCACGACGTGGCCAAAGGGGATGTCGTCGATTTCAGCTGCCCGGTCTGCCACGGGTCGCTGACCTCGGAGTCCCATGACCACTTTGCCGAACTCAAGGTCGTGAACTCGCAAAAGGAAGGGCACGAACCCTGCCTGCTGCGCTTCAGCCGGGTCAGCGAAGAGCATGCGACGTTCCTGTACGACGGGGACTCGGTGAAGGAGTTCGGGGAAGAGGCGGGACTTTTCAGTAAAGAGATGACGATCGAAGGGGACTGGGGCTGGTAGTTACCGGTCTTCCTTCAGCACGGCCATGAGCTTCCCCTTCAGCGCGGCCATGCTGAAGGGCTTCTGGATGAATCCGGCCAGACCCTTGCCCGCGAAACGCAGGACCGCCTCCTGCTCGTTGTAGCCGCTGCAAAGGATGACCCGGACATCGGGGTGAAGGAGCCGCATCTCACGGAAGGTCTCCTCGCCATCCATGAACGGCATGGTCAGGTCCAGGAGCACGCAGACGATCTCGTCGGTATTTTCCCGAAACACCCGCAATGCCTCGCGGCCGTCGAAAGCGGTCAGGACGCTGAAGCCGAACCGGTCGAGCATCTGCTCGGCCACGGCGCAGACCGTCTCTTCGTCGTCGACAACCAGCACGGTTCCGCTTCCCCGCCAGTCGTTGCCCTCGGCCTTGATCTCCTTTTGTCCCGCAACACCCTTGACGGTCTGTTCATTCGCGGGAAAAAGAACCGTGAAGGTCGTGCCCTCGCCGACTTCGCTCCTGATCTTGATCCCACCCCTGTGACCGCGCACGATTCCCAGAACGGCCGACATGCCCAGGCCGCGTCCGGTGAACTTGGTGGTGAAGAAGGGATCGAATATTTTCGCGACCGTCTCGGCGTCCGCGCCGCAGCCCGTGTCGGACACCTCGAAATACACGTAGGTACCTTCGGGCAGGGGCTCGTCCAGTCCTGCACCCAGAACCTCATATACTTCACCGAGACACGCGCGGTCGCATTCCATCGCACCAGTGGATAAAACGATGGTGCCGCTCTCTTCGCCGATCGCCTCCGCGGCGTTGGTGATCAGATTCATGATCACCTGGCGGATCTGCGTCATGTCACCGTCGAAGGTGGGCAGGTTCTCGGCGAAGTTGAACTCGAGCGCCGTCTTCTTCGAAATCGAGACCGCCAGCAGATGAGCCATTTCCTCCACGAGATGCCCGGCATCGATCGGCTCGACGACGAACCGGCCCTTGCCCGAGTAGGCGAGCATTTGTTTGGCCAGCTCGGCGGCCCGCTTGGACGCACGCTCGATTTCCTGGATGTTGCTGCGCACCGGCGACTTTGACGGGAGTTCGTCCAGTGCCAGATCCGCGTTGCCCAGGATGGCCATCAGCAGGTTGTTGAAGTCGTGGGCGATGCCGCCGGCCAGCACACCCAGACTTTCGAGTTTCTGCGCGTGCTGCATTTTCCTCTCGAGGGCATGCTTTTCCTCCTCGGCCCGCTTGCGTGCGGTGATGTCCGAAAAGAACCCCACGTTGCACTTTCTGTCGTCCATCAACATCGAGGTCGTGCTTATGTCCACATAGATGATCGTCCCGTCTTTCCTCAGACACGGCAAACCCGAGGCGATGGTTTTTTCACCCCTGGCCTGGGCCTCGAATTCGGCGATCACGTTCTCCAGCGATTCCGGGGGGTGGATGTCGGAGATGCTCATCCCGTTCAGCTCTTCCAGGGTGTAGCCCAACATTTTGCAAATGGCCAGATTCGCATACTTGAACCCTTGGGTCTCGATGTCCGCGACCAGGATCCCCTCGGCGGCACCTTCAAACAGGGTCCGGTGGCGTTCCTCCGATTCCCGCAAAGCCTCTTCCGCCGCTTCGCGTTCCGTCATTTCCCGGGAAAGCTCCTTGTTGGCGGCCACCAGTTCCGATGTTCGTTCCTGCACCGCGGTTTCCAGGGAATCGCTGTACTTCTGTATTTCCGCCTCGGCCTGTTCCCGGACACCGATCTCATCCTTCAGCTTGCCGATCAGACCGAGGTTCTCGAAACGAAGAGAGATGGAATCGGCTGCAATGCGGTAAGCGCGAAAGGAGGCCATGACCATGAGCATGGAATACATCAGGATCATGGTCCCCATGGCGAGCTGGATATCTTCGCCCAGAATAAAGAACCGAACCGTGACAGGGACCATGACCGGCACGCTGTACAGGAAGAAAACCCTTTTCAACACGGATAAGGTGGCGGAAGCACCGGCCACCATTCCGCCCATGACAAAGGCGACAAGGACTTGATGCGCTATGGAATCCGTGGGAAACAGGAAGATACCCACCAACCCCCAGGCAATTCCCGACAGCGTTACCGAAGCGGAAAACCAATGCCCCCAGGCGGCCGCTTTTTCATCCGGGACTTCCGCCCTGCCGTAAAGAAAATAGAGCAGAAAGCGCAGAAGGGCGGCGACGGCGACTCCCAGTAGCCAGACAATGAGAACGGGGTGGGCGATCCGGCTCCACAAGGCGAAGGTCAGGATGGCGGAGGTGGTCACATTCGCGATGAGACCCGCGGGGGTGAGGGAATAAAGTTGCCTGATCTGCTCCGCCCGAAAACGTGGCTGGAGGTCTTCCTTCATGGTTTGCCTCTCTGGTGTTGCCCGACACCGTCCCACGATAGTCCGGGAGAGAAACAAAAACAACCGTCAGCTGCGGCCCTTTGTCCGGCTTTGTCCACATTCTCATTGACATTCGGCTCCCGTTTTTCTAGAATGTATTTCGAACGTTCGTTCTAAATACACAACTTGTTGTAATAGTTGAAGTTTTCAACTAATGACAAAGGATTCTCCCGTGACCCCTTCCCCCCGCACCCAGATCGTCGACTGGGCCACCGAAATCTACGAAGACCTGGATTTCACCGCGTCCCGGCAGTGGCTGGACGACCACCCGGGCAGCAAGGCCGCCGGGTTCCTGCCCGTCTACGCCCCCAAGGAGATCATCCATGCCGCGGGCATGCTGCCGGTGGGCATCCACGGCAACGGGGCCATCGAGATCATCCGCGGCGACGCCTACTACCAGAGCTATATCTGCCATCTGCCCCGGTCGGTGGTCGAATTCGCGGAATCCGGCCGCCTGGATTTCCTGTCGGCGGCCTTGTTTCCCTCGACCTGCGACGTGATCCGCAACCTGTCCGGCATGTGGCAGGTCATGTTCCCGGAGATGTACGTGCGCTACCTCGACCTGCCCCAGGTGGCGGATCCGGAACTCGGCGCCAGGTTCTGGCAGCGGGAACTGAACGTGATCCGGGAGGAACTGGGCCGCGTGGCCGATGTGAACATCACCGATGACCGGCTGCGGGCGTCGGTCGCGGTGTACAACGAGGTGCGCGAGGTCATCGGCCAGTTATATGGCCTGCGCAACAAGCAACCCTGGAAGGTGCCCACCGAAGAATTATACCTGCTGCTGCGGGCAGGGGAAGTCGTGGCGCCGGAAGTCTTCATGGAGAAGGCCCGCGCCTACCTGCAGGCCGCCGAAAACAGCGACGATCCCCTCAAGGACCGCACCCGGGTGATCATCGTGGGCTCGTTCTGCGAACAGCCGCCCCTCGGGCTGATCAAGACCATCGAACGCGCCGGCTGCTACATCGTCGACGACGATTTCCTGGCCGGTAACCGCTTCCTTACCAACGCCGTGCCCGTCGCAGGTGATCCCGCGGAAAACCTGGCCACTACGTTCACCAGCAGCGCCGTCAAGACCTCGGTCCTGTACGAACCGGATCCCGACGGCAAGAAGAACCTGATGCAGCAGCGCGCCAAGGCCGCCGGCGCCGACGGCATCATTTTCTGCGCCGCCAGTTTCTGCGATCCCGCCCTGCTGGACAGGCCCATGCTGCGCGACGGGGCCGAACAGGCCGGCATCCCCTGCATCGCCTTCAAGTTCGCCGAGAACTCGGGGCAGTTCCAGCAGTTCCGCGAGCAGGCGGGCACCTTCAGCGATTCGATCAAACTGTGGGGAGAGGCGTCATGAGCGACCAGAAAACAGACATCCGCCAGGCCCAGAAGGACGATTCGATGATCATCCAGAAAGAGATGATCGCCGAGCACTACAAGCGGCTCGAGCGGGCGCCCGAAACCAAGGAACCGGTGGTCTACACCTTCGTGCCCGGCAACCTGACCGAGCTCATCCGCTCGTTCGGCTGCCTGCCCGTGCTGCCGGAGATCAACGCCCTGCAGTCGGGCATGCGGGGAAAAAGCCGCGAATATATCGCCGAAGCCGAAAAGCGCGGGCACTCCGAGGACGTCTGCACCTACGTCAAGTGCGACATCGGCATGGCCATGGCGGGCAACATCGGCCCCACCGGCACCAAGCTGCCCAAGCCCGACCTGCTGCTGCTCTCGTACACCGGCTGCTACACCTTCATGAAATGGTTCGAACTGCTGCGCGAGGAATACGATTGCCCCTGTGTTTTCCTGCACGTGCCCTACCAGGGCGAAGGCAACATCGAACCCGAGCACCGGGACTACATGATCAAGCAGATCAAGGAAGAGGTCATTCCCGCGCTGGAGAAAATATCCGGCCGCAAGTACGACGAGGATGCCCTGAAGGAGCGACTGCGGTTGAGCGTGCAGGCCGAGGACGATCTGGTCTGGGTGCTGCAGTCCGCCATGAAAAAACCCTCGCCCATCGACGCCTACTTCGGCGCCGTGTATTACGTGGGTCCGATCTTCAGCGCCTTCCGCGGCACCGAAGAAGGCGTCAATTATTACCAGGCGCTGCGCCGCGAAGTGCAGGGACGCCTGGATGCCGGGCTGGGTCCGGTCGCTCCCAAGGGTCCCATGGCCGAGGAGAAATACCGCCTGGTGGTCGAAGGCCCGCCCAACTGGACGCACTTCCGCGAGTTCTGGCAGATGTTCGCCGACGAGGGCGCGGTGGTGGTGGCCTCGACCTACAGCAAGGTCGGCGGCACCTACGATTTCGGTTTCCGGCACAACCCGGATGACCCCCTGGGCACCATGGGCGACTACTGCGCCGGCTGCTACACCAACCACAACCTGCCCGGCCGCATCGACATGCTGTGCCAGTACCTGAAGGATTACGAGGCTGACGGGTTTTTGATCAACTCCGTCAAGTCGTGCAACTCGTTCAGCGCCGGCCAGTTGATGATCCTGCGCGAGGTCGAGAAACGCACCGGCCTGCCGGGCGGTTTCATCGAATCGGACCTTGTTGATCCGCGCTACTTCTCGGCCGCCAACATCAAGAATCGCCTGGAGAGTTACCTGCAGATGGTCGAAGCCCGCCGCGCCGGCGCTTCGCAGAAAGGCCTGTCCGCATGAGCATCGCCTGTGTTGTCGGGACGGACCTCGGTTCGACCACCACCAAGTCGGTCATCCTCGATGGTGACGGAAACATTCTCGGGCGCGGCATCACCAACAGCCGCTCCGATTACGATCGCGCGGCCAAGGTCTCGCGCAGCGAAGCCTTCATCACCGCGCGCTTCAACCTGCTCCAGCGCGAGGTTGAACAGGCCGCCGGACCCGAGGTGCTTCAGCGTCTACTGGACGCCTTCCGGCTCGAGCAGACCCTCGCCCAGCTCGACCGGTTGCACCAACTTGTGTCCGGCGCCCTGGCCTTCGGCGTGCCCGGTGACCTGAGCGTCGCGGCCACCGAAGCCGTGAAAACCATCGTCACCCGTATCCAGCAAAGCGAACTGAAACGTTTCGAGGATCCTAATCCGCCCAAGCGCTCGGACTTCTTCCGCGACACCGTGGGTTCGGCCTGGAGCACCATCAGCGAAGAGATCGGCGATCCGGCGGGCGTTAGCTTCGACATGCTGCTCGGCCTGTACGACAAGTGCATCATCCAGGTCGAGAACGAACCGCTGGCCCTGGGCTTCGGCGATCATATCGAAAACGCCCTGGAGCGCATCGGCGGTTCCGAAGCCGTCAAGACCGGGGTGCGCCACGCCGTCGAGGCCGAATTCGACGTGCGCGGGGAAGTGGGCACCGGTTACGGCCGGCAGCGCCTGCCCTTCCCCAAGGAGATGATCCGTTCGGAAATCCTCTGCCACGGCCTGGGCGCTTCGATCATGTTCGGCGGCACCCGCACCGTGCTGGACATCGGCGGCCAGGACACCAAGGCCATTCAGGTCGACGAGAACGGCATCGTGACCAGCTTCCAGATGAACGACCGGTGCGCCGCCGGTTGCGGACGGTACCTGGGCTACATCGCCGACGAGATGAACCTCGGGCTGCACGAACTGGGACCTTTGGCCCAGGAAAGCACCCGCACGGTGAAGATCAACTCCACCTGCACCGTTTTCGCCGGGGCCGAACTGCGCGAGCGCCTGTCCCTGGGCGAAAAACGCGAGGACATCCTGGCCGGCCTGCACCGCGCGATCATGCTGCGGGCCATGAGCCTGCTGGCCCGCTCGGGCGGCGTCGAGGACGAGTTCACCTTCACCGGCGGCGTGGCCAACAATCCGGCCGCGGTGTCGGCTCTGCGCGAACTGGTGACCGAAAACTACGGGGACAAGGTTCTGAACATTTCCCCGGACAGCATCTACACCGGCGCCCTGGGCGGCGCCATTTTCGCCCACAGGAGCGCGAACTGATGAGTACCGAAAACACTACCAAAACAGCAACGGTCACCGCCGGCCTGGACGTCGGCTCGGGTGCGGTCAAGGCCGTGGTCATGGGGTTCGAAGACGGCCGCGAAGAACTGCTGTCCAAGGTCAGCACCCGGATCCGCCGCCGGGACATCAATGATGTCGTTGACGAGGTCTTCGGCCAGGCGGTCGCCGAAGCCGGCGTCGATGGTCTGAACTACGTGGCCACCACCGGTGAAGGCGAGGACATTCCCTTCGCCACGGGCCACTTCTACGGCATGACCACCCATGCGCGCGGCGCGCTTTTTCTCGATCCGCGCGCCAACGCCGTGCTGGACGCCGGCGCCCTGCACGCCCGGGCCATGGCCATGGACAACCGGGGCAAGGTCCTGAACTACAAGATGACCAGTCAGTGCGCGTCCGGCTCCGGACAGTTCCTGGAGAACATCGCCCGCTATCTGGGGGTCTCCCAGGCCGAGATCGGCGACCTTTCCCTGGCCGCGGACAACCCGGAAAAGTGCAGCGGCATCTGCGCCGTGCTGGCCGAGACCGACGTGATCAACATGGTCTCGCGCGGCATCAGCACCGAGAATATCCTGCGCGGAATTCATGAAAGCATGTCCGGGCGCTTCGTGCGCCTGCTGCGCTCGCTGGACTACGGCGAAGTGATTTTCGTCAGTGGCGGCCTGGCCGGTGATGTGGGTCTGGTCAAGTCGTTGGCTGACGAATTCGCCGGGCTGAAAAGCCTGAAGGGGCCCGTGCCCGAGATCGCCACCCACCCGGACAGTATTTTCGCCGGGGCGATCGGGGCGGCCATCTGGGGGAATTTCCGGCATGGCAAGCTGGGGCTGGAAGGGTTTGCCTGGCAGGCGGCCTGAGTCTCTCGAGCCACTCCCACCCGATATCTTGAATTATCCCTCCCGCCGCTGTTCAGGAAGGATAGGCCCCGGATTTCTGCGGGGCCGTCACCCGAAAAAGGGAGGGATTCCATGAAAAATAGAATCCTCAGTCCATGGTTGTTGGCCGTGATGATCGCCACGCTTGCCGCGGGAACCGCTCTCGCTGACATCCCGGATGGCGATGAGCACCCCTGGGACAGCGAGTCCACAGACCCTGTTCTCGAGGGGGACGAGCATCCCTGGGACAGCGAGTCCACCGATCCAGGTATCGAGGGAGACGAGGGTCCCTGGGACGCCGATTCTGCCGGAACGCTGGATGCGGCCTCGGCGGAAGCGCTGTTGTTTGCGGAGCAGTTAGCCGAGTTGGCACAGTTGCCGTAGGTACCGGTCAGGCAACCATGACGAGTGGAGCCCCGAGTGCAAACCCGGGGCTCTTTTTTCCGGCCGGACGCAAACGAAAACTTCACGGCCGGGTCTACTTCTCGAGCGTGAGCAGATAGATGTCGCCGTCGTCCGTGTCCTGGGTGTAGACGATTCGCGTGCCGTCGTGCGACCAACCGCCGTTGTGGACGTGCCACCGGCCCTGGCCGTTTGTAATCCGTTCGAGGTCACCTACAGGTTTGGGCAAGCCGGACCCGGAGGCCGGGACCTCCAGTTCGAGCACGAACAGTCCCTGGTCGAAGTGGCTGGCCGATTTCACCAGGGCGAGGGAACCGCCGTCCGGCGCCAGGATCATTTCCGTGTGGGGTCCGGTAAAGAGCAGGACTTCCTCACCTGTCTGAAGATTGGCGGCCCGCAGTTCCATCTTGTCGCCGGCCATGGTGCTATACACGATGCGATTGCGGTCCAGATACCAGTCGAAACGCAGGACCCCGGGAAATACGGACTTCGCCTTGGTGTCGCCGTGACGATCTGTCATCCACAGGGATGTTCCCCCGATATCAGGCAGTACGTATCCGATCGACTTGCCGTCCGGCGTCCAGCGGATGCTGAGGCTTACCGCCCAGACAACGCTGGGAATTGATATGTCCCGGATCGAGAGGTGCTCGGGAGGCCCGCTTCCGTCGGCTTTGGCGATCCAGATATCCGTGGGCCCGTCCCGGTTGGAGAGGTAGGCAATCTCCTCGCCGTCCGGTGACCAGGCCGGGAGTATGTCCATGGACGGATGTTTGGACAGGTTCAGTTCCTCGTGGGTCTCAAGGTCCACGATCCAGATTTCCTCGTTTCCGGTCCGGGTCGACTGGTAAGCGATACGATCTCCCCCGGGAGCATATCGTCCGACGAAGTTGTCGGCGGTCCAGGAGGTCAGCTGTTCGGACTCGCCGGTCGAGACGTCCACCGTGTACAGGTCCGTCTGATGGCTCCACCGCGTGTAGACGACAAGTCCGTGGGAAGAAACACTGGGATACCAGTCCTTTCCGCCGCCGAAGGTAAGCTGGCTCAACTCCCCCGAGTCCACGTGGATACCCCAGATATTCTCCATCCCACTTCTGTTGGACCCGAAGATGACGTACTGATCTCCGAGCAGAAACGAGGGGTCCATGTTTGCGAATTCGTCCGCCAGGAGTTCGTGTTCCTCCCCACCCGGAACCGATATCAGGAACAATCTCGATGTTCCCGCGTGGGATCGTGTAAACACAATCCACTTGCCGTCGAAAGAGAAGCTCCCACTCAGGTCACGAGCGCCTGTCGGGGGAAAGGTGACCTGCTTTTCGTCCCTGGTCTCGAGGTCCACCTTAAAAATCGCCACATCACCGTTATCCAAAATCCGGGAATACAGCAGACTCTTGTCCCCCGGAGCCCAAGGCATGGATCCGAGCAACCGCACCGCGTCCCAAAAATCGTTCAGGTAGGGAACCCGGGTCTCGACCAGTTTGGTCGATTTGCCTCCCAGGGGCGAGATCGTGAAGATATCACAATAAATCCCATCCCCCCCCAGATAGGCGATCTGGTTCCCGTCGCGGGACCAGCGCGGCAGATCCTCGTCTCCGGGATCATCGGTCAGACGCAACTTTTGTCCGCCAAGGCGCGATTGCATGTACAGGTCCATCGTCCCGTGTTCAGTGTGGCCGTAGGCGATGAATTCCGAGTTGGGCGACAGATTTCCCGAGAATTCAGGGCCTCGGGCAAAGGTGATGCGATCTGTTCCACCCGGAGAAAGCTTCCCGCCCGATTCCCAGGGCTGCATGACCAAGAGTGAAAGGGCGGCGGCGATGACCACCACAACGGCAACCAACCACGCCGTGCGAGCCGAACCCGGCTTTTGATCGCGTTGTTTCTGTTGGGCAGGGGCGGTGAATCCGGAATCGCGTTTGAGCATCTTGAGGTCGGCCCGGATTCCGGCCGCGCTCTGATAGCGCAGTTCGGGATCCTTCTCGAGGGCCTTGTTGACGATGCGCTGCAACTCGGCCGGAACCTTCCGGTTGAGCTTCACCGGCGCCGTCGGGGCCCGATTCAGGATCGCATCGAACATGGCCGCGGACGTGTTCCCCGCGAAGGCGCGCCGCGCCGTGATCATCTCGTACAGAACCACTCCCAAAGAGAAAATGTCGGTCCGGTGGTCGAGGCCCTTTCCCAGCGCCTGCTCCGGCGACATGTACGACACGGTGCCAACCACCGCCCCCGGATTGGTCATGTCCAAGGCGGTCATGGTTGCGCCATCGAGTCCCGGCTCCTGTTCCGTGTCGGGAGCGAGCTTGGCCAGCCCGAAATCCAGCACCTTGGCCTGGCCCCGGTCGGTAACGAAGATGTTGGCCGTCTTGATGTCCCGATGAATGATCCCCTTGGCGTGAGCGGCGTCCAGCGCATCGGCGATCTGGAGGGTGAGATCGACCGCTGACTCGATCGCCAGGGGTTGGCCGCCGATGTGTTGCTGAAGGGCCTGCCCCTCCAGCAGTTCCATGACGATGAACCGCCTGCCTTCCCACTCGCCGATGTCGTAAATGGAGCAGATGTGGGGGTGGTTCATCGCCGAAGCGGCGCGGGCCTCGCGAATGTGACGATCGACATTCTGTGGTTTCGTGGCCACCTCGTCGGGAACGAATTTCATGGCGACGTTGCGCCCAAGACGCGTGTCCTGGGCCTTCCACACCACACCCATCCCGCCTTCGCCGATCTTCTCGATCAGGCGGTAGTGCTGTATGGTTTGACCAGACTGGATATTCACCTACTCGTCCCCCTTGTGTTCCGCCAAACCCTTCAATCCCGCCATCTCAAGCCCCTCCATCAGGTGGTCGGTCAAAGCGACCGTCATGGCGTGACGTTCAATCAATTCCCCGCGAATCTCACCGACAGGCCGAGCCCACAGCGTGAGCATCTCGTCCAGCGCTGGCCCAGCATCCCCGGAACGGCCGAGTTGCCCGTAGGTTGCGGCAAGATAAAGCGGGCCGCGAAAGTCACCGCCACCCAAATCAACATCCCTCAATTCAGTCAGGGCCTGTTCGTGTCGCCCGTGTCGATAGTGGTCCAGGAAAAAGGGCGTCCTTATCCAGCCAGGGGGATTCGGATCAAGTTCGATCGCTCTGCGCACCATCGGCAGGCTGTGTTCGAAGTCCTCCAACTGGGCAAGGAAGAACCCGAACATGGCCAACCACATGGTGTCGTTCGGGTTCAGGTCGATCGTCCGGTAAGCTTCGATCTTGGCGCGTTCATAATCCCCGCTGGTGAAATGGGTGAGAGCCATGGCTCCGTGGGCCACATGGTTCCCCGTGTCGAGCCGTACCGCCTTTTCGGCAAGCTCCAGCGCCCGTTCGAGAGCATCATATTCGTCCGAACGCTCGTTCCAGCGATGGTGGGTTTCCTCGGCATATATGTAGGCCAGCCAGGCCAGGCCGTCAGCGTAGTCGGAGTCGTCTCCGATCACACGTTCCAGGCAATTACGCGCCGCCAGATGATTTTCCGGTGTGTGTACATGCAGGTATTCGTACGTCCGCAGGACGCAATCATAACTGTCCAGACTCGCCGGAGGTTTACGTCTGGAACCGGGCAGTCCCGCCCTGGTCAGGGCTCCGTACGATCCGGCGATCGCGCTGACGACCTGTTGCGTCAACTCGTCCTGCAGCTCGAAAAGATTGGCTACCGTCAGATCACGCTCGTAGTTCGTTCCCCATATCAACCGCCTGTCGCCGGAATCGGAGAGCTGGACATTGACCTTGACCTGATTCCCTGCTTTGCGGACGCTTCCCTTCAACAGATAACGATTTACAGGCAGGGTACCGGCCCGGCCAAGGTCTTCATCGCGATCCTCGTAGCTTTCCGTCGAACTGTGGGCGATCACGGTCAGCCTGCTGTAGCGAGAGAGCTCCGTGACGATATCCACGGTCAGTCCTTCGCTGAAGTACTTCTGATCCGTATCCCCACTGGCATTGGTGAAGGGCAGAATGTCGATCGTCGGACCTCTCGAAGAGGTCTGTTGGACACCTGCGTCAATCCCCTTTTCTGGAGCAGTGTCTGCCGGGGTTGCGTCTCGCCCGGACAGCCCCTTCAGCAGAATCACCGCCACCACCGCGGTCAGCAACACCCCGGCCACTCCCCACAGGCCCACTCGGAGCCGGTCCGGGCCGGCAGCAACCGGTGGCGGGGTCACGGCGGTCATGCCTGCGGACGAGTCCCGCTGCATTCGCTTCAGATCGCTCCGCAGTTCGGCTGTGCTCTGGTAGCGCAGCTCGGGATCCTTCTCGAGAGCCTTGTTGACGATGCGCTGCAACTCGGGCGGGACCTCCCGGTTGAGCTCCACCGGCGCCGTCGGCGCCCGGTTTAGGATAGCGTCGAACATGGCCGCGGACGTGTTCCCCGCGAAGGGGCGCCGCGCCGTGACCATCTCGTACAGAACCACGCCCAAAGAGAAAATGTCGGTCCGGTTGTCGAGGTCCTTACCCAAGGCCTGCTCCGGTGACATGTACGACACCGTGCCCACCACCGCCCCCGGAGTCGTCATGTCGAGCGCGGTCATGGTGGCATCGTCGAGTCCCGGCTCCGGCGTTGCTCCGGACGCGAGCTTGGCCAGCCCGAAATCCAGCACCTTGGCCTGGCCCCGGTCGGTAACGAAGATATTGGCCGTCTTGATGTCCCGATGAATGATCCCCTTGGCGTGAGCGGCGTCCAGCGCATCGGCGATCTGGAGGGTGAGATCGACCGCTGACTCGATCGCCAGGGGTTGGCCGCCGATGTGTTGCTGAAGGGCCTGCCCCTCCAGCAGTTCCATGACGATGAACCGCCTGCCTTCCCACTCGCCGATGTCGTAAATGGAGCAGATGTGGGGGTGGTTCATCGCCGAAGCGGCGCGGGCCTCGCGAATGTGACGATCGACATTCTGTGGTTTCGTGGCCACCTCGTCGGGAACGAATTTCATGGCGACGTTGCGCCCAAGACGCGTGTCCTGGGCCTTCCACACCACACCCATCCCGCCTTCGCCGATCTTCTCGATCAGGCGGTAGTGCTGTATGGTTTGACCAGACTGGATGGACACGAATTTTCTCCCCCTGGTCGTCCCGACCATCCCAGAGCATGATATTCCGCTCGAAAGTGGTATTTCGAGCTCGATTCATATCATATCATACTAATATGTATTTGTTAAGAAAGGGGCGCTATGCACTCCGACTGGCCGATTTGAGACATTTTTGATATTAATTGGTGGGTTCCAGGCGTTACCGCTCATTCCTGAATTCTGGAGACCCTATGCAATCCGGTCAAACCCTTGCGCACTTCACCCTCGTGGAAAAGATCGGCTCCGGAGGGATGGGTGAAGTCTACCGCGCCACCGACGCCAAGCTGGGCCGGGACGTGGCCCTCAAGATCCTTCCCTCCGAATTGAGCGGCGACCCCGAGCGCGAAACCCGCTTTCATCGGGAAGCCCGCGCCCTGGCCAGCCTTCAGCATCCCAACGTGGCCTCGGTGTACGGTTTTGAAGAAGTGGACGGGATCCGCTTTCTGGTCATGGAACTGATTTCGGGCTCGGAACTAACCGTACGGATGAAAGAAGGTCCCATCCCGGTCGAGGAAACCCTGGACATCGCCCGCCAGATTGCCGCGGGCCTGGAGGCCGCCCACGAAAACGGCATCGTTCATCGTGACCTCAAACCGGCCAACATCATGGAAACCGAAGACGGCGAAGTGAAAATCCTGGATTTCGGATTGGCCCAGGCCTGGTTCGGCGAGGACGACACCCAGCATGAGTCCGCCACGTCCCCGACCATGACCGCGGCCATGACCCAGGCCGGCGCCATCCTGGGTACGGCGGCCTACATGAGCCCCGAGCAGGCCAGGGGCGCGGGTGTCGATCGGCGCACCGACATCTGGGCTTTCGGAGCGATCCTTTTTGAAATGCTGACCGGCAAGCAGCTCTTCAAGGGCGAAACCATCAGCGACACCCTGGCGGCCGTTCTCCGCAAGGAACCCGCCTGGGATTCCCTGCCCGTAGACGAAGCTCCCGAGCTTTGCCGGTTGATCGAACGTTGCCTGGAGCGCAATCCCAAGCAGCGTCTGCGCGACATCGGCGAGGCCCGCATCTTTCTGCAGGACGGCGGGGCCAGCATATCCAATTTTAGTTTTTCCCAGCTGGGCATGGACGCGGCGCCGGCGGAGTCCGCGCGCGCGAAAACCCCGGTTCCCCTGTTGGCGATTCTGGCTCTGGTATGCTTGTCGGTTGGCACGGTCCTGGGATGGAAGATTGTCGCCCAACCGAAGCCCGCTCCCCTGCTGCACACCATGATCCCCGCGCCCAAGGATGCTGATTTCGATCTCAGGAGCCCGGCCCCGGGTCCGGCCGCAATCTCTCCTGACGGGACCAAGATGGCCTTTACGGCCGTGGATGAATCGGGAACCTCCCAGCTGCATCTGCGACACCTGGACAAGGGCGAGTCGGTCGTTCTGTCGGGCACCGTGGGCTCGGCCTACCCCTTCTGGTCACCCGACAGCGAGTTCATCGGGTTCTTCGAGCCCAATGCGGGGAAACTCAAGAAGGTGGCGGCGGCCGGCGGGCCCCCCGTCACCTTGTGCACCGCGCCCAACGGCAAAGGGGGATCCTGGAACAGCCGGGGAGAAATCATCTTTGCTCCCAATCACAACGGCGGGATCTTCAAGGTCCCGGACATCGGGGGGGCGCCTGTCCAATTGACGACCCTGGACCCGGACCATGATTCCCACCGGCACCCCCGCTTCCTTCCTGGGGGCACAAATTTTATTTTCACCGGTCGCGCCCTTAGCGGAAACATCAACAGCATATTCCTGGCCTCAACGGACACGGCCATTGCACCTAGAATAATTTCCGAATCGCAGACCAATGGGGACTTTGTCAACGGCAACCTGCTGACTGTCCATGAGGGCGTTTTGATGGCCACTCCGTTTACACCGGACCAGGAGAAGGTGACCGCGGGTGCGACCCCGTTGGTGGAAAACATCCTGAATATTCAGGGAGCCGCGGTATCTGTTTTCAGCCCCTCACCGACGGGCATGCTTGTCTTTCAGACGGGAGTCTCCATCAATGTGGGACAAATCATTTCCTGGGTGGAAATCGAAAAGGGGGTCGTGGAACCTCTAGGTGAACCCGGTCAGGTTTTTCATCCCTTTATTTCCCCGGACGGGAGTCAGGCTCTGCTTGAAGTGCGCAATGCGTCCAATGAAGGTACGGACCTGTGGCTTTTGGATCTGGCCACGGGTTTGCGGACACGGTTCACGTTTGCCGCGGGCGACGAAAAACGCCCCTGCTGGTCGCGTACAGGAAAAGACGTGTTCTACGAATCAGTTGAAAACAACTCCTTCCGGATCATGCAGCAACCGGTGGAGGGACAGGGCGGCGCCGCCATCATTCTTGAATCCGACCGGGAAATCGCGCCTTCCAGCGTGGATCCCGAAGACAAGTTCCTATTGGTCGATTTCGAACGGGAGGACGGCAATTTTGAACTCCGCCGGATCACCCTGGAGCCCGGTCTGGACGAAATGGTCACCCTGGCCACTGCGCCTGACGCCAATCTGGGCGGTGGTGAGTATTCGCCGGACGGTCGCTGGATCGCCTATCACACCGAAAGCGCTTCCGGATGGGATATCTTCGTGATCGCGGCCGAAGGTGGAGCGCGCAAGTGGCAGGTGACAACCGACGGTGCTGTATATCCCAAATGGGCAACAGGCGGAACGGAATTGTGGGTCAGCACATTCAGCGGAGATCTGCGCGTGTATTCCGTGGACGGTACCGGGCAGACCTTCCGCGTGGGGAACTTTATCCAGACCCCGATTAACATCGGCCCGGGCCCGAGTGGCAGTTTCTATGACCTGCACCCCGACGGCTTGCGGGTTCTCCAGACCGGAATGGATCCGGCTTTCCGTTCCGAAGTGTCCCATCTTCACCTGGTCACGGATTGGAAACGGGGGCTTGCCCAATAGGGTCAATCGGCCCTTTCGTCCACCAACGACAGAAGGGGCGCCCTTGCGAGCGCCCCTTCTTCTGTCGGCCGTTGAATCTCCCTATGCCTGGACCTTCTTCCGGGTCGCCAAAGACACCACGACCAGCGTCAGGAAACTGAGCGGAATGGAGATGATGCCGGGTTGCCCCAGGGGATGCCAGGCGGCCTCGGCGGTGAGTCCGTAGGGGCCCGCGAACATGGCCGGACCGGTCAGGATGATTCCCAGCGCCGCGACGATACCCACGGTGATGGAGGCGACAATGCCCGCCGCCGTGGTCTTCTTCCAGAACAGGAGCATGAGGATGGCGGGCAGGTTGGCCGACGCAGCCACCGCAAAGGCCCAGCCCACCAGGAAGCTCACGTTCACCCCGCGGAACACGATACCCAGGATGATGGCCACGATGCCCACCGCGAAGGCGGCGATCTTGCCGGCGCGAACCTTCTCCTTCTCACTCAGGTTCATGCCGCCGAAACGGTCCATGAGGTCATGGGCCACCGCGCCCGAAGCGGCCACGATCAGGCCGGCCACCGTACCGAGCACCGTCGCGAAGGCGATGGCCGAGATGATGGCGAAAAGCACCCCGCCGAACGACATGGCCAGCAGCGGCGCCGACATGTTGTTGTCCGCCGGGTTCACCGTGCCGCTGGTGGCCGCGCCCAGACCCATGAAAAGGGTCAGGACGTAGAAGAAACCGATGGCGGCAATCGCCACGATGGTCGACTTCCGGGCACAGGCCGGGCTGGGAACCGTATAATAGCGGATGAGGATGTGCGGCAACGCGGCGGTGCCGAAGAAAAGGGCCAGCATCAGGGAAATGAAGTTCAGCTTCTGCCAGCCCGTTTTCACCTTGAACTTCGCGCCGGGTTTCATTTCCTCGGTTCCCGAAACGGTCTTGGGGTAATACACGCTGTATTTTGCACCGTCTTCGTCGAACACGGTCTTCTTGTGCCACTGCTCGATCCGCGTATCGGGGTGGGTCAGGCGGGCCAGGAAACCGGCCGGGCCCAGTGAGCCGGTGCCCCGCGCGGCTTCTTCCTCGTTCATGCCGCCGATCGCCTTGATCCGGCCGACCGGATTCAGCAGTCCGTCGGGCTTGCCGTTGACCAGGGACCCGCTACTCCACTGGGCCTGCCAAAGAGTGCCGTCGGCATCCTTTTTCCACCACGAAACGACGCCTTCGTGGGAGAACTTCAGCAAATCGCCGACCGTGTGCTTCAGAAGGTAGCCCTGACCGGCCAACTCCACCTCGGTGGACTGTTCCGGAATATTGAGCAGGGCCTGCCCTTCGGCATCCTTCAGGCTCGGTGGCTCGGTACTCAAACCGCGCACCATGACCGAGACCACCAGAATGGTGGAAAAGATCAGCAACAGGCCGCCCTTGAGGAACTGGACGTAGGTGGTGGAAGTCATGCCCGCGGTGGAAACAATGGCGATCACTATCGCACCGACGATGATCACGCCCACCCAGTGGGGCAGGCCGAGCAGGGGTTCGACAAGGGAACCGGCGCCGTTCATCTGGGGAATGAGGTAGCAGATGGAAACCACCAGGGTGGAAATCGCGGCGGCCAGCTTGATGCCGCGGCTGTCGAATTTTGCATCCAGGGCGTCGGTGAAGGTGAATTTTCCCATGCGCTTCATGGGCTCGGCCACCACGAAGAGCGCCACGACCCAGCCGGCCAGATAGCCGATGGAGTATAGGAAGCCGTCGTACCCGAGGGTGGCGATCATCCCGCAGATGCCCAGGAAAGACGCGGCCGACAGGTAGTCGCCCGCGAAGCTGATGCCGTTGACAGCCCAATGGATTTGTCCGCCCGCGGCGTAGTACCCGGAGGCTGACTTCGCCTTGCGCGCAAAAAAGAAGCTCAGGTAGAGCACCATCAACACGAAGAGCGCAAAGATGACGATGGACAGGGGAGTTCCATGCAGATTCATGCGATTTCCTCCCCGCCGACGGACCTGCCGGCAAGTTCGTTTTCCTTACCGGTACACTTGTGGTTGTAGATGAGGGCCATCACCAGAGCCAGGACGATCAGCCCCATCCCGTAGACAACGGCGAGGTTCAAACCCATGAAGACGATGACCTGCATGACTTTGCCCTCGGCCACAACGTTGGCCAGGACAAAACCCACGTACACGACGCAGTAGATGAGGAACATCACTACGCCCAGGCGAGTCTTGTAATTGCTCGCCGGATCAGGTCCGGATTCGGGGGCGGGTCCCTGGTGCATGACTTCCTCCTGGGGAAGGGGGCCGGGGCTCAAGGACCGCTACGTGCGGCCCATCAAGGGTGATGGCGACGAAATTAATACCCCGTTAAATGAATAACAAATAAAATGAAAGTTAAATTTCTGTTGGGTGTATTTTCTGGTTCCATAGGCAAATACGGAAATTGCTGGTGGGCAAACCGCCGGTTGGAAGGCTCCCCTGCATCGGTTATTATTACCAAGCATTTCTCCCGAACCGGAGTTCTCATGAAGCGACTCGTCGTTCGCACCATCCTACCGGCCCTGCTGGCCATCGGACTCTTCTCGGGAGTCGTGTTCTTCTCCTTTCTTCCTTCCCTGAAAAGCTCCGTGATGGATCAGAAGCGGCTCATGATCCGCGAGCTGACCGAATCGTCCTGGAACATCCTGGCCCGCTTCGAGGCCGAGGAAAGAGCCGGCCGACTGACCCTCAATGAAGCCCAGACCGCCGCCGTGGAACAGATCCGCAGCCTCCACTACGGTCAAGAAGGCAAGGACTACTTCTGGATCAACGACATGGAACCGCGGATGATCCTCCACCCCTACCGCACCGATCTGGAGGGCGAGAGCCTGTCCCGGTTCGCCGATCCCCACGGCAAGCTCATCTTCGTCGAGATGGCCGCGGTCGTGAAGAGTGACGGGGCGGGCTACGTGAACTACATGTGGCAGTGGAAGGACGATCCTGATCGCATCGTGCCGAAGCTGTCCTACGTGAAGGGGTTTTCGCCCTGGGGCTGGATCATCGGAACCGGCGTCTATACCGACGACGTCGATACCGAGGTAGGATTGGTGACCAGCCGCCTGCAGGCCGCAGCACTGCTGATCCTGGCCATGGTATCGCTCCTGATGGTCATCCTTCTGCGGGCCAGTTTCCAGGCCGAGCGCGGGCGTTTGCGGGCAGCGGCCGCTCTGCGAGGGTCCGAGGAAAAATACCGCTCCCTGGTCGAATCGGCCGGTGAGTCGATTTTCATGTCCATCGGCGGCGAGGAGCTCTTCGCCAACGCGAGCATGTTGAGGATGGTGGGCTACAACCGGGAGGAATTCGCGGCCCTCGATGTTGCCGATCTGGTGCGGCCCACGGCGGCGGAACTGGAGAGCGGCCGGCGTTCCTGGCAGACGGTCATGGACGGCATGACGGCGCCCACGAGGTACGAGGCCGAATTGATCGACCGCGACGGCCGGACCATCCGGGCCATGATCACCCTGTCGCGCATCGTGGTCCAGGGAAGGGTTGGATTCATGGCTGTGGTCACGCGATTGGCCAAACCGCGGGAACTCGACCTCATGACGACCGAGACCGCCGAGGATCTGGCCGCCGCCAACCGGCGCATGGCGACCATGGCCAGCCTCATGATGAGTCACGATGCCGAGGCGATGCCCGTGAGCCGCATGCTTTCGGAGAATGCCGATGCCGCGGTCCGCAAAGGCATAGAATTGGCCGTTGCCGAGTTGGGCCCACCTCCCCTCCCCTTCGAGGTCATGCTCCTGGGCAGCCTGGGCCGGGCCGAGGTCAGCCTTCTGGCAGATCAGGACCATGCCATCATCTACCCGGACACCGAAGACGAAAAAACCGTGGTTCAGGAATATTTCCTGGGCCTGGGGTCGCGGCTTTCGGAAATCCTCGACGCGGCGGGCTACCCGTTCTGCCCGGGCGGGATCATGTCGGGTGAGCCTCGCTGCTGCCAGTCGCTCTCGGGTTGGCGCCGGACTTTTTCCGGCTGGATCAACACTCTCGAGGCCGAAGACCTGTTGCAGGCCAAGATATTTTTCGATTTTCGCGGCAGCCTGGACGAGATGAACCTCACTGGCGAACTCTGGGAGCACCTGCGGGCGGAAATATCCCGCCAGCCACGATTCCTCCACCTGTTGGCCCGCAGCGTGCTGATGTACGAACCCCCGTTGAAAGCTTTTGGCGGCTTCGCCCTGGAGGAACGCAAGGGTGACCGGGGGACCTTTGACGTCAAGGGAGTCCTGGCGCAGATCGTTGATCTCGTACGGCTCCGGGCGTTGCAGCACGGGATCATCGTCACCGGAACCCTGGACCGTCTCGAAGCGTTGTCGGCCGGCGGCCACCTGCGGGCCGAAACCGTCCGCGATACCGCCGCCGCTTTCCGCTTCCTCATGGGTCTTCGCCTGAATCACCAGGCGCGCCGGATCCTGGAACGGCTCGAACCGGACAATCGGATCGATCCGGAGGCTCTCGATGAGGCGGCGCGCAAACAACTCAAGACGGTGTTCACGAACCTCAAGGCGTGGCAGGCGACCCTGGACCACGAGTTCAAGGGGGTGTGAATACCGTGACGCCACCGAGCGACGGCACCGTCCTTCTGGTCAGCGACATCCACTCGCACTATCACGTCATCGACGCCCACATCACCCATGCCCGTGAAAAGCTCGGGCGCACCGTGGAACAGGTCCGTGTGCTGGGCGACTTCGGCCTGTTCGGGCCCAATCTCCACGACTTTTTCCGACGGGACGGCCGCCGTTTCTCGCTTCCGGTCGCCTTCATCGAGGGCAACCACGAGGACTTCCGGAATTTCGACGATCTGGTCCACGACTACGCCGATGTCGTGACCCATCTGCCCCGGAACTCGGTACATGATTTCGGTTCCGGGCGCTGGCTGTGCATCGGGGGCGCGCAGTATATGGACGCGTGGTCGACGCCGCCGGGCTGCGAGATCCGTGACCAGGACATCGCCCGGTGTTTGGAAAATCCGCCCGGGAGTATCGACATCGTCATCAGCCACGACTGCCCCACGAACATCGGCGTGACAAGCGAGGCCGAATTCGGGCATCTCGGTCAGCCGGGGATCGCGGGCCTGGCCCGGGTTGCCGATCACCTGCGGCCGAAGTTGTGGTTCTTCGGCCATCATCACCGGTGGCACGATAACGAGAGCGGCGGAACCCGCTTCGTTGGTCTGCCCCAGAGTTGGCAGGGATACGTACTGCTCGGCGGTGCCGGAGAGCTGGATCTCGTGGAGCACGAAGTCGCTCTTCCGCGACGACCCGGGTGGTGGCGGTGGATCGGGTTGAAATAAGGGCCCGACCGATTGGGCCCGACCGCCAATCCCCATAACACACTATATCTTATTACGTTGCAAAACCGGACTTAGGGCGTTATCGTTGTCGGACACCGTAACAAATCCATCAGGGACATCCTTCTGCGCATCCGACGGACAACCTCATGATCAACCTGACCAACATCTCCAAACGCTACGGCCGTCAGATCCTTTTCGTGGAGACCTCCTTCCAGCTCAACCCCGGCGAGAAGGTCGGCCTTGTCGGTCCCAACGGCGCCGGCAAATCCACCATTTTTCGTCTGATCGTGGGTGAGGAAGATCCCGACGAGGGCACCGTTTCCGTACCAAAGCGCACGACCATCGGCTACTTCCGTCAGGATATCGGCGAGATGTCCGGGCGCTCGGTGCTGGATGAAACCATCGCCGGCAGCGGCCACCTGGGTGAACTTCACCACGAGTTGAAGGACCTTGAACTGGCCATGGCCGATCCGGAACGGGCCGACGAGATGGAGAAGATCCTGGCTCGATTCGGCGAAGTGCTGGAGATCTACCAGGGACAGGGCGGCTACGACCTTGAAGCCCGCGCCCGCATCGTCCTTGGTGGACTGGGGTTCACCGACGACCAGATCGCCGGCGACTCGGGCGCGCTTTCGGGCGGCTGGAAAATGCGGATCGGCATGGCGCGCGTGCTGCTGGCCCGGCCCGACGTGCTGCTCATGGACGAACCCACAAACCACCTGGACATCGAATCGATCCTCTGGCTGGAAAAATTCATCAGGGACTACCCGGGCGCGGTTCTGCTCACCTGCCACGACAAGGATTTCATGAACCGGGTGGTCAGCCGGATCGTGGACATCGACGGCGGCGAATTCATCGCCTACACGGGCGATTACGACCACTACGTCCGGCAACGGGCCGTGGCCGAAAAAAACCGCGAAGCCACCTACGCCCGCCAGCAGGCCATGCTGGCCAAGGAGCGCCGCTTCGTCGAACGATTCGCCTCACACGTGGCCAAGGCGGCACAGGTACAAAGCCGGGTCAAGAAGCTGGAGAAGATCGAACTGGTCGAGCCGCCGCGAAGGCGCAAGATTGTCGAATTCAAGTTCGAGGCTCCCCCGCGCTCCGGGGACGATGTGGCGGAACTGGTTGGCTTGTCGAAGGCGTATGGACCCCGCGTGATCTACGACGACTTCAGCCTCAAGATCCGGCGCAAGGAACGGTGGTGTGTTCTGGGGCGCAACGGCGCGGGAAAGACCACCCTGCTCAAGTTGGTGGCCGGCAAGTTGGCGGCCGATTCCGGGTCGGTGCGACTCGGGGCCAACCTCAAGGTGGGTTACTTCGCCCAGCAGTCCCTCGAGCAACTCGACCCGGCGCTTACCGTTTTCGAACATGTTCAAAATTCATTTCCCGTCGAGGGCCGCGGTGTGTTGTGCAATCTGCTGGGAGCGTTCCAGTTCTGCGGCGACGATATCGACAAGCCGACCCGCATTCTTTCAGGCGGTGAAAAATCGCGCCTGGTGCTGGCCCAGATGCTGTTCGACCCGCCGAATTTCCTGATTCTGGACGAGCCCACCAACCATCTCGACCTCGAGACCAAGGAAATGCTCGTGGATTCACTGGCCGATTTTGAAGGCACCATGCTCTTCGTCAGTCATGACCGGACGTTTTTGAGGGGGCTCAGCAACCGGGTTCTGGAGTTGCGACCGGGCGACCAGGATGTGAAGGGGAAGACAGAGGGTGTGCCTGCCCAGCCGCCGCTGGTTTATGACGGCACCTACAGTGAGTTCGTGGCCCGGACGGGGAATGAGGCCTCGGGGGTTCACAGGTAAGGACAAAAAGCAGCGGGGGCATAGGCGGCGACGGGGCGCTTTTTTACCAAGATAATTATGATAGGCTGCAGATAGATATCCAGTTGGTGTCAGCCACCCGACGGAGCAGGTCATCCTTGGAATCGTTTGCCAAAGCCAGGGAGTTCGTGGAGCACCGAGGTTACGTCCGCGTCCGGCAGAAGTCTATTGCCGCGCTGAAGCTTGCTTCCATCGATGATCCCATCAAGGATATCATTGAGGGATTCGCCGAACTCCCGCATTGCTTCACCCTTCAGTGTTGCTATGGACACTTCCTTTGCACACCCGAGCAGGACCTTCACAATTTTGAGCCGATTCCCCTCGGGTTTTCCGGTCGGGCAACCTATCGAATTGCTTACATCGCTTTTTGTCTGGAGAATAGCCGGCGTGGGAAAGCACTTAGGCAGTCACTTGCCCGACTACCGGCGATTGATCCCGACTACATCCAGTTCGGGTCAGCGGATTGGTTCTGGGAACGGTGGGTGAATTCGTATGCTCTGCAGGTCGAACCCAAGGCCCACATGTTGAAGGATGAGGCCGTTCTGGGACCGGTTGAAGCACGGCACACTCAGGCTGTTCGCGATCATTTTTTCGGGGAGCTCAGAGTGTTGCTTGCTGCAGAACTAAATGAGAATGAGACAGGCTGACAAGAGCTTCCACCTGACAAAGCCAGCATTTCCCCAACTCCCCCATTGTTCCCACAACCAGAAAAGTGCCCCCGGGGGCACTTTTCTCAAGTGATATCAGGGATAGGCTGCAGGGAGGTAAAACTATTTGGCCAGCAGCATCCGACGCGTTTCCACTTCGTCCCCAGCATGCAAACGATAGAAATACACCCCCGTAGCCACCGTCCTCCCTGCCTGATCCCTTCCCATCCAGACCTTTTCGTGCTGCCCCGCTGCCTCGCTGCCGGAGTACAAAGTCCGCACCAGCCGTCCAGCCAGATCAAACACCTGAAGATCCACCTGGCCCGCGCTTTCCAGCTCGTACTTGATGGTGGTCGATGGGTTGAAGGGGTTGGGCACGTTCTGATGCAGCACCACTCCAGCCAGGACACCCGTACCCGGAACCGGGCTCAACTCGGGCTGGAAAACCTTCCCCACGAATTCCGGCCGGTCGATAAAGGGATTCCGGTTGCCCTGGATGTCATAGACCGCCTCGTTGCGGTCGACCTCCTTGGCACTGACCGGATCGTCGGCGTTCCATTCCAGCAACAGGGCCTCGGCCCAGGGCAGCAGTGTCGCGCCGGAAGTCATGTCGCTGCCGGGCCAGCCCGCGTCTTCCCCGAAATACCGCGTGGTCATGTAGAAGTAGGCGCGGGCGAAATCGCCTTTGTACTCGTCGATGGGTTCGAAGACGGTCCCGCTATAACCCGGATAGGCGCAGGGTCCCAACCGGCTCCCGTTGAGCGAGGTCCAGGTGGGCGAATTCACCTCGCCGAAAGGAAAGCTGCCCCGCTTGTTGTTCACCTCGTTGTCCGTGGGGACGACCATGAACACGTCGGAATACATGGGAGAGGTCGCGCCGTACCAGCTGCTGGGCCAGGAATGTTCGCGGTTGTAACCGGTTCCCTCGGTGCCGGCGGTTCCCCCCTGGTCGACGCCGAAAGTGTATTCGTAAGGCGGCGTCCCCCCGGGCACGTCCGAGTACATGTCCCAGACCTTGCCGTTGGGCTTGTCGTCCGTGGTGTAGAAGGCCGACCATAGGCCGTCGTAACTGATGACCGTATGATTATCGATGATGTTGTGCAGGGCCGCCCGCAGGGGCTCGCCGATCAGACCCTCGGCGGAAGTGTAATAACCCGGCGGGATGTTCGCCCCGGGAATGGTATAGGAGTCCTCGCCGGAGACCGTTTCGGCCGGAATGTCGTTGGCCGCGGTGACACTGAAATAGATAACGGTTCCCGCGACCTGGCCGGGGATCGGGGTGGCCGTCTGGAAGGTGTCGCCACCGGTGTTGGTCATGGTGATGGGATTGATCAGCGCGCCGGATATCGTACCCCAGTTCAGGGTCACGGCCGTGATGTTGGCGACCGCATCGGTGACCGCCGCCTGCACGTCAACCGTCTCGCTTTCCACCGGAGATGCAGGCACCGTGGTGATGGATCCGATGACCGGACCATCCCCGGCCACCGCGCTGTGCGTTCCCGGCGTGGCTTCGCTGGGATAATCGACGGGAGTGGCCGTCCACTCGGCGGCGTTATAGGCCGGGCTGGGCGAGGTGACATCCCCGTTCCGCACCATGGTCATGTTCTCGAACGCGACACCGGGCACCACGATGTCGTCGACGACAGTACCCAAGTCGTTTTTCAACCGGGCGCCGTCACCGATCTTCCCGTTCCAGGTGGAATTGCTGGTCGACCAGGCCTCGGCCGGAAAATCGACCGGGAAGACGTCGACCGTGGTCTGGTCTCCCGCCACCAGGGCCTGTCCCGGAGCAATCGTTCCCGACAGGTTCCAGGTAAAGATCTCGACGGAGTTTCCCATCGCCACGATCTGCCAACCGGTCAGGTCCTCGGCCGTCGCGCCGGAGTTGTAGATCTCGATGTACCGGTCGGTCAGGTAATTGACGCGGGGGTCGCAGAGTTCGGACACCAGGACGTCGGCCTGCGCGGCCGGAGCCAGGGCGGAAAAAACAAGCAGAACCAAGGCGAGTTGGGCGATGACCATTTTCATTTAGGAACCTCGTTTGAATCGATTTTACTCCTGATTTCAATAAGTAATTTTATCACAACCGCAGTAAAAATCAAATTATCGGAGACCTTGACCCTGAAGGTTCATTTCCATCAACAAAGTGCCTGACGGAACCCTCTCCCTGCTGGCCAGACTCCGCAGAATGCGTATATCATCCAGCCAAGCATCAACCGAACCGTAACACGGCGGCCCGCGCCAAAGGCGAGTAATAGAACATGCCCGACATCCAAAGCGTCCTGCTGTTCGTGGTGGGATTCATTCTCATCGCCGTGGCGGCCGAACGCCTGGGTGAAAAGTTCACCCGCTTCCGCATGCCCCTGATCACCGGTTACCTGCTGACCGGGATGCTGGCCGGACCCTACGTCCTGGACCTCATCACCGCCGAGGCCACCCTTCGCCTGCGCTTCGTGGACGAGATGGCGCTGGGCTTCATCGCCTTCGCCGCCGGCGGCGAACTGTACGTGCGCGAACTCAAGGGGAAATTCCGCGGCATCGCCTGGGTGACCGGTGGACTGGTCATGGTGACGTTCGTGTTCGGATTCGTGGCGGCCTTCCTTCTGTCGGGCATGATCCCGGGCCTGGCGTCCCTCAGCCCCGCCGTGCGGGCCGCCGCCTCGTTGCTGGCCGCGGCCATCCTGGTGGCCAGGTCTCCTTCCTCGGCCATCGCGGTGACGAAGGAACTGCGGGCCCACGGCCCCTTCACCAAAACAGTCCTGGGCGTGACCGTGATCATGGACGTGGTGGTCATCGTCGCCTTCGCCGGCGCGGCCGCGGTGGCCGACGCCCTGATCTCCACCGAAGCCCTCGATTTCAGCTTCCTGGGTCTCCTGGTCGCAGAACTGGTGGCCTCGCTGGTGGTGGGAGTCCTGGTGGGATACATCGTGGGCTGGGTGGTCAGCCGGAGGATGTCGGGCAGCTTGAAGTCCGCCGTCATGCTGGCCCTGGGGTACGGTGTCTTTTTCCTTTCGCACAGCCTGGCGCAATTCAGCCAGACCTACCTGCCCTGGGAATTCCTGCTCGAGCCCCTTTTCACCTGCATGGTGGCCGGTTTCGTGGTCACCAACCGGACTTCCTACCGCATCGATTTCGCCAATATCCTGCACGATACCGGGCCGCCGGTGTACGTGGTGTTTTTCACCTTGACGGGAGCCTCGCTGGCGCTGGACGTCCTGGCCCAGACCTGGATGCTGGCCATCATCCTGTTCGCGGTTCGCCTGGTGGCGATTTTCCTGGGTTCGAGCGGCGGCATGGCCCTGTCCGGCGCGCCGGCCCGGCACAGCCGGATCGCGGGCATGGCCTTCATCACCCAGGCGGGCGTCGGCCTCGGACTGTCCAAGGAAGTCGCGGTGTCGTTCCCCGGTTGGGGCGAATCGCTGGCCACGGTGATGATCGCGGTGATCGTCATGAATCAGATCGTGGGTCCGCCCTGCTTCAAGTGGGCCTTGCACCGCGCGCGCGAGACGCACACCCGCGCCACGGTCGGTGAAGACAAGACACCCCGTTACGCCATCGTCTTCGGCCTGGGCGGCCATGGGCAGACCCTGGCCCGCCAGCTGCGCCAGCACGGCTGGGAGGTGCGCATCGCTTCGCGCCGCGCCAAGGAACGGCAGGCCGAGGTGGACGCTTCGGATCTCGACATCCAGCCCATCGGCGGCATCAACCTAGAGGCCCTGCAGGATCTTGAGGCGGACCGGGCGCGGGCGGTGATCGGACTGCTTTCGGACGAGGACAACCTGACCCTCTGCGAACTTCTCTACGAACACTTCGGAACCGAAACCTTGATCGTGAACCTGCACGACCGGGAATTCCTGGAGCAGTTCCGCCAGCTGGGCGTATGTGTCGTGGATCCGGGCACGGCGCTGGTCAGCCTGATGGACCATTGCGTGCGCTCGCCCGCGTCGACCTCGCTGCTGATGGGTCTGGATCCCGAGCAGGACGTGGTCGACATCGTGGTCCGCAACCGCGACCTGCACAAGGTTCCGTTGCGGGATCTGCGGCTTCCGCTCGACGTCCTGGTCCTGTACGTCAAGCGCGGGGACCGCCTGATGCACTCGCACGGGTTCACCCAGCTCGAACTGCATGACCACGTGACGTTCGTGGGATCGGAGGAAAGCCTGGACGAGGTCAGGCTGAGGTTCCAAGCGTAAGCGGCCGGGATGGTGTCCATGCAAATTGACGAAAATGTTCATAGGTTGTTTTCATGAAAATGGCTCCACAGCACGTCTTTATCATGGTCCTGTTCGTCGCGTTGTTTGCGGGCGGCGCGGCTGTCGCCGTCGAAAACGAAACTGATACTGATACCGATACCGTTTCCGAAACCGAAAGCGAAAACCGCAACGTACTGGATGACGCCCTCCACGGCGGCAAGATCCTGGTCCACGACACCGCGCACATCCTCGTCTCCCCGTTCCGCATGGGCAAACGTGACGCGCTTCAGCTGGGGGCCATCCTGGCCACCACGGGAATTTTCCTGGTCTTCGACGAGGAAATCCACGGCGCGGTGACCAGGAATGCCGACGAGTTTCCCGTCAAACCCCTGGCGGAAGTGGGCCGGTTCCTGGACCCGCTGGGCTACGGCAGCATGAATGTGTACTACTTCGGGGGTCTGGGGGCCTCGTATGCCGCGGGCTGGGACACGGGCACGGCCATGTTCGGGCAGATTCTCACGTCTTTTGCGGTCTACGGAATTTTAAAACGTCCGGTCGAAGCCGTGGTCGGCCGCAGCCGGCCCTACGAAGGCGAAGGGGCCTACTCCTTCGGCAACAGCGACGCCACCTCGTTCTTTTCCGGACACACCATCAACATCTTCCAGCTGGCCACCATCACCAGCCACCATGTCGCCCGCCCCTGGTTCACCTGGCTGGCCTATTTCGGGGCCGGGAGCGTGGCCGTGCAACGCATCGAAAGCGACGCCCACTGGCCCAGCGACGTGTTCCTCTCGGCGGCCTTCGCGGTGGCGGTCTCGCGGGGCGTCATCGCGCTGCACGAGGGGCGCAAGATGTCCGTGGTTCCCCACGCCGGAAACGGTGGGGCCGGAGTCGCCCTGGTCTGGCGCTTCTGACCCCGGTCTTCTGATCCCTGCTTTCCGATCAACGCACCCAGGTCACCTTGCGCACCATGTGTTCGTCCGTGCGCGGTCCCTTGACCGAAAGCCGCACCAGGTACTGGCCGCTGGCGACCGTCCGGCCCTCGCCGTCACGTCCGTCCCAGACGGCCACGTGCGTTCCCTCGGGCGCTTCGGTGCGCATCACGGTCCGGATCCTCCGGCCCCGGATGTCGAAAACCTCCAGTGAAGCCACGGCCCGTTCCGGCAGCGAGAACGAGAATTGTGCCTGACTCGATGCCGGGTTGCCCGTCGCCAGAGCGAACCGGACACGCGTGATTCCCGACGAGGACGGATCGTCCACACCGCTGACGATGTCTTCCGGGCACTCCCAGCAGCCGGTGCGTTGCGGATCGTGTCCCTGCATGGCCCAGGTGGCCCACGACGAACCCGGAGCGTTGTTCAGATCGAAGATCATCAGCTGCGATTCATCCAGGACGACGAGTTCGGTGCTTCCGTCCAGATCCAGATCGCCCATGGCCGCGGTCTGGTGCACGTAGCTGGGGGTCGCTCGGGGCCACCCGCCCAGCAGGTTGCCGAAGTTGTCCCACGCCCGGATCTTCTTGTCCCGGGCCCCGATGATGACATCGCCCGAAGCCCCTTCGATCTCGCCCATGATGGGATCCGCGTAGATCCACCAGCCGACACCCGTACTGACGGGATATCCGACTGCGGAACCACCGTGATAATAGGCCAGATGGACTTCGTAGTTCTGAGCCGCGAATGCGATCTCTGGCTCACCTGTACCCAGGCAATTGGCCAGCGCGGCGCTGGACAACGGGTAAGTGTCACCGGTGTAATAGGGCCAGCCTGGAAGTTCCGTGCCGTCGTCGTCCAGAGCGTGCATGTACCCGTTGACCGTGGGCACCAGGACTTCCACGTCTCCGTCGCTGTCCAGGTCGCCCAGGGTCGGTACGTCACTGATGGTGGTCGGCATGGTTTCGGCGAACGACACCAAGCCCGACGGATGGTAGGACGCCACCCAGTGGGTACCGGCGATGACCAGCTCGTTCAGGCCGTCGCCGTTCACATCACCGATGGCCGCCGGGTGCAGGAGAGGCTCAACCGTGGCCGGGAAGAAGAACCCCGGCGGGACCCGGCCGCTGTAATTGAAGGCTTCGGCATGGCTGCCTGCACACACCGCGACCACGCGGTGGTAGGGCGGGCCGAGGGTGCCGATGCTGACGTGGGCCTCTGCGGAATCGATGGCGCTGATCGGCCAGCCTGGAATCAGCGTGCCCGAGGGGTCGTACAGGAAGATCTGCCCGTTTACGGCGCCGACCGCAATCTCGGGCGATTCGTCACCGTTCAAGTCGCCCACGGCCACGGGACTGCCGGACAGGGTCACCCCGGGCACCACCGGCCAGCCGGCCACCGGAGTACCATCGTGGTGCAGGGCCACCACCTGATCGCTGTCGTTGCTGAAAATAATTTCCAGATCGCCGTCACCGTCGAGATCGACTACCGCCGGAGCGGTCTTGGGCGGGTGCAGCAGTTCAATGGGTGAATCCGGCTCCTCGACCGGCCAACCGGGATCGTTGAACCACTCCGCGTCGAACAGCATCTCGCGACCGCTGACTTCATAGTGGTATGACCAGAAAGCACCGATCCGTTCACCCTGGGCAAGGTTCAGGGCGGCGGGATAACAATTGACGGAAACGATGCCCTCGTGCGCACCATCCGTGAAAACCTGGGGATCCGACCAGACCGTCGGCGCGGAAGCAGCGGCCCTTATGATCTCGGTTCCATGTCCGAAATTGTTCATGATCCAGGTATCGGTACTGGACTGCCAGACCAGACCCCGCACGTCCCCGTACCCCAAATCAAAAGACGTGGGCCAGGTGGTGCCCTGGTCAGCGGAGGCACGGATTTCGATATGGGAACTTGTGCCGGGTGGGTCGAAATCGTCCGTGATCATGACTTCGTCCCCTGTTTGCGAGGCCGCGATAAGGGGAGCCCGGTTTTCGAAACCGTCCGAGGTCGAGGACAGGGCAAGAACGGTGCCCCAGGAGCCGGAACCGCCGCTGGCGAAGGAATCGGCTCGCCGGTACCGGAAGGCCGAGTCGAAGGCGCCGTTGGTGGATATGAAAGACCAGACGACGTGAACCTTGGAGTTGAAGCCGTAGGCGACACGGGGATTCCAGTAATCGCGATCAGCCACAGCCAGCTCGGCGATTGTGTATTCGGTTTCCCAACTGTCGCCCTGGTTCGTGCTGCGGGCGAACCAGATCTTGTCGTGGTCGATGCCCCGGCTCCGGGCCGTCAAGTAAAGGTAGTAGCTGCTGAAGTTTGGGGCATCTGTCGCCATATGGGGAGTCCAGACGTGTTCCCCCGTCGATTCGATGGCGGCGACCTCGGTGAACACGGGGACCGCTGCCGACAGCTCCGCGTGAACGACGACGATATATTCGTTGCCCACGGCAGGTGTTTTTCGACAAGCGACGAAGCAGCGATCCTGGGAGCCCTCCGCAATAAGAATTTCAGCATTCCCGTACCGCACCGACGGACTGGGGTCCGCTATGGAACCCCACAGGGGCCAGGTCAGTCCGCCGTCGGTCGAACGATGGATATCGATCTGGTCGTTCGACACGGCGTTGGGCACACCCTGGGCAATATACCCGTACCCGTTGCTGTCGAATGCCGTGGACGGGTATTCGGGAATATCTGCAAACGGTATGGCATACATCAGCACGTCGTCGCCACCGATTTGTTCATGGGTCGTGGCTTGTTTATCGGCGCCAAACGATGTCACCATGCCATCGTGTTGAGAAGTCCCCGATTCCCGGACTTCGATCCGGGTCCGACCGGATCCAGGTATCACGGGTTGCAGGTCGGGGGGGAAAATCTTCACGCTCGAGCCGTCATCCGGCGGAGGTGGGGTTGGTGTACGTTCCAATTCAGCCGAGACCGGGACCACCGTGCACACCAGCAAGGCAAAAACCGGCAGCCATATCCGTAACGATGATTGAATTAGCGGGTTCTTCATTGTCGGGACCTCCCTCCAGGACCTGTTTTTCTGTTCACGCTCCTTTTGCTATTCTCACCAAGATCCGAGCGGCTCAGGCCAATTGCGTCCGGGGCTCCAGTGGATCTTGGACCTTGTTCTGAATTTTGAATTTCACTTTACTTTAACACATGTGGTGGACCCGATGTAATAAAATGGTTGTGCCAAAGCAATTGTGTCCGTCGCTGGATTGCAGGTCATGGTGATGGAAATAAGCAGCCACCGTAACAAAGTGACAAAAGGAGGTGCCCCGGGGCACCTCCTTTTGATGTTTGGATTTTCTTCGCGGCCCGACCTACCGGCAGGCCGATCCCAACGGCCCTATTTCCTGATCTTGTCCAGCAACCCCTTCGCCTGCTCCTCCACTTCGTCCTCCACCAGGTCCCGGGCCTTGTTCTCGATTTCCGCCCGGGCGATCTCGTCGGTGGCCTTCCTGGTCAAGGCACTCAGCACGGCCTTGGCGATCTCATCGGGCAGGGCGCCCTGGGCGCCGCCGATGTCATCCAGTCGGATCGCGGGCAGATCCAGGGACCGCTTTTCCAGTCCGAGTGCGGAAGCATCGACTTCGATGTGTCCCTTTTCGAAGATGAACCGCTTGATCCGGATCCGCTTCACGTCGTCTTTCTTCTGGTCGCCGCCGTCGCCGCCACCGCTGGATGAACCGGCGTGCTGCTGCACGTTCTTCTGCAATTCGCCGATATTCGAGGAGCCCTTCTTCATGAACTCGGCGTTGACCACCGGCGCCTGAACGCGGATCTCCTCGATCACGATCGGGTCCTCACGGAGGCTTTCCAGATCGATATCCACGGTGATCTCATCGAGGGTGAAGGCCTGGCGGGTGCCAAAGGCCTCGGGACTGGCGATGCTGAGCCCGGCAATGGTGGCGCGGCCATCGCGCAGGGAAATGTCGACGCCCGAAACGGCGACGTCGGTCTCCGTCACGGTGCTGCCCTGGTCCTCGATGACCTTGGCGACAATGGAATTGAGGTTGGTCAGGAAATAGAAAACGCCGCCGATTAAAACGAGCGCCAGGACGACGACGACTCCGATCAAAATCTTCTTCATGAGAATGCTCCTAACCCTGCGGTCGGTTTGTATGAGCTCCCCCGTACATATGGTAGCCGCGGTTGCCCATTCCTTGAAGAACGAAGTTGTTGATCAACCGGACTGATTCTGCCTGGTTATTTCCCTCGTTCTGCCAGGGCAGGTATGCAATCGTTATGCCCAACAGGAAAACCCCGCCACTCAAAGAGCAGCGGGGCCTTGGTCGTCAGGAAAAAATCCCCACCTCACCTCAACAGTATCGCCTTCCTCGTCTCGACCTTCCCCCCGATATCCACGCGGAAGAAGTATTCGCCCGAGGGTACCGCACGGCCGGATGAATCACGCCCCTGCCATTCGACGGAATGTTTGCCGGCCGCGTATTGCCGGTCAGCCAGATTCGCGATCAGGCGTCCCCGAATATCGTAGACCAGCACGCGAACCTGATGCGTCTGGTCGGTGGAAAAAGAGATGGCCGTGGTGGGATTGAAGGGATTCGGCGTGATCCGGATGTCCTGATCGCCGAACAGACCCTTGTTCCCGCCCCACGCGGCCTCGATCATGTCCGCCCCGCTGATCGGCTGACCGTCATACGTTTCCCCGGTCAGCGAAACCTTGGTGTCGCCGCACTGGATACCGGAATCGGGAACGCGGAAGTGGAACAGCAGGTCCAGGTCGCCGTCTCCATCCACATCCGTTTCGTGACGGACAGGACCTTTAAGGTTGGCGTGAGCTTCTGCAGTTTCAGCGGGGCCGAAAAGAACGGTGGCATGATCGACGTTGGTCGCATCGAATTCAGCCGTCGTGAGCAGGGCCACCGGCACAACATGGTTGGCGTGAGGGTTGCAATTGACCCGGTTTTCATCACTATCGGGTTTCACATCAATGCCGACGTCGATGGTTGCGGGCGCACACTGCGGAATCTGCACCTGGTCCCAGGTCGGGTCGAAATCATCACTGTCCGGGGTGCTGCCGCGGGTGGCGTCATTTCCGTTGAACGAGCTGTCGAAAGCGGTCTGACCGGAGCCCTCATCAAACTCCCAGCAGGCCACCAGACCCGCTTCGTCGCCATCCAGTTTGGAACACATCATCTGCTGGATCTGCTCCGGCGTGCGCGCGACCTCCCAGAGACGGACCTCATCGATCGAGCCGATGATCCCGTCGACGAAATTGCCGAAACGCCCAATCATCACGTCCCTGTCGTACGCGTGGATTTGACCGGACGCTGCCCTGCTGCTCACTTCCACGCCATCCACGAAAAGGCGCATCGCCGTTCCGTCATAAGTTCCGGCGACATGCACCCACTGGCCATAGGGCAAGACATCGAGTGGGGACCTCAGCAAGTGGCGCGTACCGTTGATCGCCAAATCGAACAAAAACTCCTGCGACCGTGAGTTGATGCCCAAATGGTACTGGTAATAGGGAGCGCTGTGACTGGTGAAGGGCTTTTCAATGAGGGGGCAATTGCCCAGATCCCAGAATTGTCCGGGGATCATGCACCACACTTCGATGGTAATGGCATCGGCGGGATCGAGGGTCTCGTTTCCCGCGGCGTGCAGATAGTCTCTCCCGTCAAACTGGAGCACATGGTTTGCACCGGCGGCATCCGAACCTGAAAAAAGGAACACGGCGAAAAGAAAAATCAGGAAAGCGCTTCGGCGCAGATATGGATACATGGTCAACCCCCGAACAATTTGAATGGAATATGAAGCAGAACCCGATGTTGCCAAACCGAAGGGTGATTATACCTCATATCCTACCGAAAGTAAATGAGTTGGAAGGGAAAACCCGATTGATATTTCCGGCTGGAACTCGAGACATGGACTTGCCGGCAGACCCGGTTTATAGTTAAATTGGATCTTTTTACTCTTGGTTGTCCGGTTTTCAGAACACCTTCCCAAGGAGACGAACAATGAACCGCCAGCTCGACCCGGGTCACATCATGCAGACCGCCACCGGCTTCTGGGCCTCGAAGGTACTGCTCACCGCCGTGGAACTGGAACTCTTCACCGTGCTTGACGACGAATCCATGACCGCCCCTGAACTCGGCGAAATCCTGGGGCTGCACCCGCGCGGCACTTTCGATTTCTTCGATGCCCTGGTGGCCCTCAAATTCCTGGACCGCGATGGCGACGGCCCCGGGGGCCGGTACAGGAACACTCCCGAGACGGCCGCTTTCCTGAACAAGAAAAGCCCCACCTACATCGGTGGAATGCCCGAGATGTTGAACAGTCGCCTCTTCGGTTTCTGGAACCATCTGGGCACCGCCCTCAAGACCGGCGAGCCCCAGAACGAGATGCGGACCCACGGCAAGCCGATCTTCGAGGAACTTTATGCCCACACCGACAAACTGGGCGAGTTCCTCTCCGCGATGACCGGCTTCCAGGCCGGCAACTTTTCCATACTGGCCGAGAAGTTCGACTTCAGCGGATACAAGACGGTCAGCGACATCGGGGGCGCCCTGGCTCTTATGTCCTGCATCCTGGGAGCCCGTCATACCCACCTGACGATCAATACCTTCGACCTGCCGCCGGTCGCTTCCCACGCCCAGGAACACATTGATGCCGCGGGCCTGACCGACCGTGTTTCCGTGGTCTCCGGCGACTTCTTTGTCGATGACCTGCCCCGGGCCGACGTCATCACCATGGGGAACATCCTGCACGACTGGAATCTGGAAAAAAAGAAGATCCTGATCCACAAGGCCTATGAAGTGCTTCCCGAGGGGGGTGCCCTCATCGCCATCGAAAACCTGATCGACGATGCCCGCCGGGAAAACGCCTTCGGTCTCCTCATGTCGCTCAACATGCTCATCGAGTTCGGTGATGCCTTCGACTATACCGGAGCCGACTTCCGCGAGTGGTGCGCGGAAGCCGGCTTCCAGCGTTTCGAATTCATCCCCCTGGCCGGCCCGACCAGCGCGGCGGTCGCGTACAAGTAGGGACCGATGTGTCCGGTTGCCGGATCGGGAAAAGGCCTGACCGGCAACTCCCTGTCACTTGACCAGGGACATGCGCCGGGTTTCGGTATGATCCCCGGCCTCGAACCGGTACAGATAGATTCCCGCAGGCGCCGGTCGACCCGCGTTGCTCCTGCCGTCCCATTGTTCTTCGTGGCGGCCGGCGGTCATTTTCCGGCCGTCTATCAGGGTGCGGACGGTCCGTCCCGCGATATCGAATACGGTCAACCGGACCGGGACATCCTTCGCCAGGTCAAACCGGATGACCGTGCTGGGATTGAACGGGTTGGGATGGTTCGGGAAGAGAGCCGAATGCAACGGCGTGGTTGCATCGGGCACTTCCGAAACCATGTTCACCACGACCGCCGGGCTCTCGTTCCCCGCAAAGTCCGTTGCTGTCAGGAAGTAATAGCCCGGATTCGGCCCTGATATGGTCAGCATGGTCCCGGTAGTGTGGTCGATCACGACCGCGGTCCCGTCCAGGGTCGGATTGGCGGACCCGTAGACCGTGAAATAGCGGAAATCCGGCTCGTCATTTTCGTTCCATGCCAATTGGTCGGCCGCCGCCAACACGAATCCCGTCGGAACCGAGGGCGCCAGGTTGTCCACGGAGTAGCCACTGTCGGGCGCGGCATCGAAATAGACCCCCGGCGTGGCGGTGCGCGCCCGCACGAAAAATACCGACTCGTACATGCCGTCGGTGATGGTCGAGTCGCCCAGGGTGGGCACGACGACGGCGTACTGGTCCTCGGCGTCGGCCGGCACGGTCGTCACGAAGTGCCAGTCACCGGGCGGGTAGGCCTTGTCCCATTCCGCCACGCCACTTTCCATGGATGCCAGGCTGTCGATGCGGCGGTAGACGGCATACTCGGTTATCGGCATCGCACTGCCGACAAAGTCATAACCGGAACGCTCCCACGCGAGGCTCACCTGGCGGCCCTGGTCCCCGGGCACGTCGACGATCGCATCGACGGTCGGAATATCGTACAGCCACTCGAATTGAAGGTTGGAACAGCTGGGATTCATCTGCGGCCGAACCACAGTGTGGTTGGAGCGCCATTTCAACTGGGTACCGGGGCTGGCCAGGTTGTACCAATTGCCGTCGGCGGCCACCGGCGCATAGGCCGTGCCCCCGTCGGAGCTCAGTTCCCAGGTAACATCTTCGGTCTGGATCGTGGACAAACGAGCCTGAACGGCATTGCTGGAAAGGGTGGCGAAAACCGTCGAATTGGCATAATTCGACCAGGGATCGAACATTCTCTGGGAAACGGCCACGGTTTCCATCCCGTACGTGCTATTGCCGAGGTAAACGTGGTTTCCGGCCACGGCCACACTAGCCGCCGTGTAGGAACCGTCGTAGGCGTCGATCAGGGTTGGAATGGCCGGGTCCGTGATGTCCAACCGGACAATGCCGTGGAGTTGCACCCCGACGAACAGGTCGTCACCCCTGACCCGGACGTCCAGCGCGGAGGCGGATGTTGCATAGGTTCCGATTTGCGACGGCACCGCCGGATTGGACACGTCCAGCACGACGACACCGTTGTACGAGTCCGCCACGTACGCCTGGTCGCCGTCAACAGCCACATCATAGGCATATGATGTATCGAATACCGTAACCGGGGAAAAGCGAACTCCGGCACTCGGAAAAAATTCCAGGACCTGGATGCCGGGCGCCCCCAGGGCGACGTAGACATAATTACCCTCGATATCCAGACTCCAGCCCGTGCCCGCCAGCCCCATCGGGCCCATGACTCCGATGGCGGGCAAGGAACCGAGACTGAAGGCATAGATGCTGCTGCCCCCGAGCAGAGCGGCCCTGTCCCCTTCGATGGCGATGGCGCTGAAGGAACCAGCGGTCTTGTTGGCCAGGGTCGGATTGGACAGGTCGCTGATGTCGAGCACCACGAAGCCCTGAATGGCATCGGCGATGAAGGCATAATCACCGGCTACTTCCACCTGCTTGCAGCTCCAGGTGTAAGCCGGGTCCTTGAATTGGCCCAGGAGATTCGGGTTTTCCGGATCGTTGATATCATAGATGTAAAGTCCGTTGTTCCCCGCGGCAACGAACGCCACATCGCCTACGATGGCAGCGTGGGTGTATCCCACGGCGCCGGCTTGGCCGCCAACGGACTTCAGTGGAATCGTCTTGGCCGCCTGATAGCCGTAAAGGAGGCCGCCTGTGGCAGCCAAATAGGCGGAGTTTCCGGCCACGGTGACGGCCATGCCCGAAGCGGTGGCCGTACCCGTGGTGATCGTCTGAATCGAAGCGGGATCCCGGACGTCGAGCAGGGTGAGTCCGTCGGTGTAGTCCGCTACATATGCGTATCCGCCCACAATGCATACGTCACGGGAGTCGCCGCCCGTTGCTGCGGCGCCGACCTGGACCGGAAGCGCCGGGTCGGTGACGTCCAGCACCAGGAGTCCCCCGGATCCGTCGGCGACATAGGCGGTATTGCCTTCCACGAAAAGGCCGTAGGCATTGCCGGGCGTGATCTTGAAACCGACCTGCAACATGAGGGACGGATCGCTGACGTCGAAAATCCGGTAATGGTGGGTGTAGCTGACCGAATGAAGAAGGTCTCCGTCCAGAACCAGGTCTCTGACCGTGGAGGTGGTCGTTATCGTGTCCAGTACGTTGGGTGCCGTGGGGTCCATGATGTCGATCGCATGGATTCCACCGTAATCACTCGCCAGAAACGCGGTATTCCCGTCGACAACTACATCATAGGCGGATCCGTACGGGTCGACATTGCCTATCAAAACCGGCGTGGCCGGGTCGGAAATATCGAGAATCTGCAGACCGCTCCCGCCGTCCGCCAGATAGGCGATGTTGCCGTCGACTGCAATCCCGTATGAGGTGCCGGTTGTGTTGTAACTTCCTGCTATCGAAGGCGAGAGCGGATTACTGATGTCCATGACCACCAGGCCGGCCGTGTATGCGGCAATGTAGATGTAGTTTCCATCCACCACCATGTCCCGCGGTTGTCCGGTAAGTATGGCCTGGAAATCCCAGTCCATGTAGAAGGGGCCCATACGGATTTCCCCGTCCGCCGTCGACCAGACCGCCGAGGTGCTACCTTTGTAAGTGGTTGTGGTGAAATCCTCTTCAAAAAAGCCGGCCCCCACCGCCAGGGTCGGCATGAGGCCGGCCGTCACGATGGCCAATACCAGCGCGCAACCCAGTTTCTTCATTCTCGAATTCATCTTGGTCTCCCCTTGTCCTTGCTGTGGATGCTCCCAACCATGCCTGCTCTCATCAAACACCATCCGGAGTCGGATTAAGTTGCAGGGGATTGAGGATTTGGCAGGGAAGTGTTTGTGGGGGGGGTTTCTTCCGGCCGCCAAACCCCCGCGGGCTTGGCGGCCGGATGGAATGAAAATCAAAAAGAAACGCGGACTACTTCAACAGCGTGATCCTCTGGACGAAGCTCCGGCCACTTGCCTGCAACCGCAGGAAGTAGACCCCGCTCGCCTGCCTGCCGGCGTTCCAGGTCAAGCTGTGATGGCCGGCTGTCTGCTCCTGCGCCACCAACGTCCGGACCTTTTCGCCGGCCACGTTGTAGACACTCAGCTCGACCGGACCGTCGCGGTCCAGGGTATACGCGATCTTCGTGACCGGGTTGAAGGGATTGGGACTGACACCTTCGATGCCGAGGGTGCCCGCGACCTGGTCAAGGACGGGCGGATCGGCGTGCATCAGCAGGAGGACGTCCGACCCTGAATATTCTTCGCCGCCCATTTCGAAAGTCAGCTCCAACTCGACGCAGAATTTCTTGGTCGGCACCACATCGGGCGGCAGCATGGCCAGGATGGCCGCCACCACTTCCTGGGTATCGAACTTGATGGTCATATCGAGGAAGCCGTCCGGACCATCGGTCGAGCAGCTGTTGCAATCCAGCAACTCGCCGTCGTAGGGAGTGGCGACATCCTCGAAAGCGGTCCGAATCGGCACTACGAAGGCGTTTTCCAGATCCTCTTCACCCATCCTGAGAGGCAGCGGCAGATCCGCGGTCACCGGCGCTACCCCTTCCAACCGGATCGAAGCCGGATCAATCATGGTCACGTCCACTTCGTCCGTGCCCAGGATAGCCACCGGCAGCACACCCTCACCCGTTGCGTTGACCGGATTGGGACAGGAGGTCGGCTTGATGTCGACGAAGATATCGGGAGGCTCGAGCTCCGGTACTTCGGTGGCGTTGAGGATATTGATATACCAGGCGGTCGCGAGGGGGCCATACCAGGCCGAGTACCCGCTCCAGCTCCCATCGGGGTTTTGAATGTCCACCAGGTATTGGCAGTAGTGGGAGTACCAGTCGTCCGCGGCCGAGGCCAACGGATCCTCGGCAAAGCCGATCGTATAGCCGCCGGTGGCAGCCGCCATCCCCGTACCGACCAGAATCGGTTGTGCCAGGGAAAAGACCACATCAGTCAGGCCGTAGACGGACAATCCCTTGTAGACGGCCCACATGGCATAGGGGTGATTGAAGTTGCCGTACCAGGTGCCGCTGGGGAAGGTGTTCCACCGGCCGTTGATGAAGTTGATGGCGGCCTGGACGGACGGATGCGAGACCGCCCGGCCGACGACCGCAAACTCCAGCAGCAGGCCGCCGGTCTTGCTTACGTTGACATATGACGTGGGAGAGCTGTAGCCGGAACCGCCACTGGTGTCGTTCTGGACATAATCAGCCCAAAGTTCCAGTTCGTCCCGAACGTATTGCGGAGCCCCCAGTCCCCAGTCGGCGGCATACAGGTAGGGCAGGGCGCCCCACTGCGCCGTGGAATTGTCGGAGCTGCCGTAATTGGCGTCGTAGCGCCAGCCGCCCCGGTAATTGCCTGTGTTGGGCTCGACCTGCCCCCAGCTGAACCAGTCGACCAGGTCCTGCATGAGTTGGGCCCAGGTCAACCCGCTGACCGCTGTAGAACCCATTCCGATGACGGTGTTTTTGCCCAGCCGCTCCCCGAGCGCATAAACGGTCGGGACACAAATCCCGGTCGTGTAGACGTTGCGGTTGGGAACACCGATGTTGAAATAGATGGCCTGGTGGTTGCCGCCGTCGTTGGTGAAGATGCCGTCATTATTGTAGTCCTCGGCATAGCGTGTGTAGACGGCCAACTCAACGCCGAAGCGACTGTCCACTGCCGCCCGGTTGAGCATGTACAGGACCGCCCGGCCCACGACATCCCCGTAGTTGACGCCGTTCATTTCAAAGTCGACGCCGGGCAGCCATTCCTCTTCGACAAAAGCCAGGGTTGCCGCCGCGGTGGTGGCCAGGGTCCCGTCGTTGCTCAAGTTCCAGTAACCTTCGCCTCCGCTGACGACCTGGGTTTGGGCCAGCCAGACCAGGGCGGTGTCGATGGCCGCCTGTTTCTGCTGCTCGGTAGCGGCCAGAGCGCTGCCCCCAAGTACCAGGACAAGCAGGGCAACGGCAATGATGGTGAGAGAATAGTTCCTCATGAGAATCCCCCCTCGATTCATGGTAAGAACGATTTTTGAAGATTAAGGCCGGTAGGAATCCTCCGTGAGAATCGTCACCTCCCTTGCTCCCGTTCCTTGAGGGGGAGAAGTAGATTGGCCTGTCTTGAAATCCGCTGGGCGAGGGGAGGGCAAGGCGGAGACAATAACACAAACTCAATTTTAAAAACAACAAATTTTACCAGAATTGTCCACAATGTCAGTATGACAAAGGCCGGCCGCCAAATCGGATGCCCCCCGGGGGGCAGTATTATGTTAAGTAATTGAAACAATTGGATCTAAAAGTGGGGCCTTGGGGTGGTTTTTTGACTTTTGACTATGGAGCAATATCCAGTACGGCCCCGTAAACGGCCTGGACAACCATGGCCATGCGCTCGTAGTCGAGCTTGTCGGCCGTATCCTCCTCGGTGTGGTAGTTCCGGTTCCTCAGGTAGGCCGTATCGGTGATCATGACCCCGGGGTAGCCCTGGTTGCGGTAGTTGAGGTGGTCGGACCAGTCGACGCCGGGCACCCACCGGGGCGGAGCGTTTATGGAGTAGACCGGCAGCGCGGTCGCGCCCCGCATGGCCGCCTTCACCCGGCGCACATCCCCACCTGAACCCATGTCCCCCACGACGCCGATCCAGTTCCCCTCGGTCGGGTAGAAAAGCTTGAGGATCGACAGGGGAAAGCGCTGGCTGTCCGGTTCGTCGCTGAAGTAACCGATCATCTCCAGGGCGATCATGGCGCGGACTTCGATTCCCTGTTCGTCCAGGTGCCGCGCGTGGACGGCGCTGCCCATGTTTTCGGTGCGGAAGAAGGGCGGTTCTTCCAGGGTGTAGGCCACCAGTTCCACGGTGAGCGGCAGATCGGCGCCGTCCAACAGCCGCGCGAGTTCCAGCAGGCCGGCCACGCCGCTGGCGTTGTCATCCGCCCCGGGGAGTTCGCCGTAGGCGTCGTAGTGGGCGCCGACCACGATGCGCTCATCGGTCAGGGGACCGAGCTGGAGGATGACGTTGCGGTATTCGGTGCCGTTGACGGTGTAGGTTTGTTCGGAACAGAGGCCTGAGGTCCGGGCGAACCGCGAGTGGATATAGTTGGCGGCGGCGTTGAGATTATCCATGTGTTGGTAGTCCCTGGGCACCAACTCCTCCGCAAACACCCTGACGCTTGTCTGGAGTTGCGCCGTATCCACTTCGCCCGCCACTACCCGGGAATCCTTTGAAAGCACCGGCTGGGTAACCTGGCACATGACCCCAAGGAGCAGAAAGACAATCAGCAGCACAATCACAATCAGGAATTTTTTCAGTTTTCTCATCTTGTACCTTCGGTCCCTGAGGCCCTGAATTCGACCTTCCCTCTCTCCACCGTATTACCCTCGTCCAGGCGGCGAAACAGGTACACCCCGCCATCCCCTGACGATCCTACCACAAAATACCCGCCAACCATTTCCTTCCTGCCGACGAGTTCCAGGTTTTCATCATAGATGCACATCAGGGTGTGGGTGTCCATATCGTCGTCCCGCCTGAAGGATGTTGCAACGGCGCCCCCGTTCGGCAGGGGCACTATGCCGGTCGTTCCCGACAGGAAGCGGAACGTGGTTCGATCGCCATCGACTTCAGGCATCGGCGGCACCTCGACGAAACCCTCTCCACCTTCGGTTGTGGTCAAAAGGAGGTCGCCGGCTTGATCGTATTTACGAACCAGCAGGGGAGCCATCTGCAAATAGAGCAAAGCCCCGTTGCTGGTGACGGCCAAATGGCCTCCCGCATACACCGATTCGACCCTGGAGGGAATATCCAGGCCGACGGCATACGTATCGGAGAACGATTTGATATGCCGGCGTGACGGATCGTAAAGGTCCACGGTGGTGTGGTTCGTCAGATTGTTGGCGGTAATGGCGATCCCGCCATCCGGCAGGACGGCTATGGACCTTGCAGACGAGGCCGGGTTGGCCCGGTCAAAGGAACCGACATGTTTTCCTTCCGTGTCCAGGATCTGCACCCGGCCGCCCTGGCCGGTGGCATAGATCCGATCCTGGGAATCCATGGCTATGACAAAATAGGGCATGAGATCCCCGGGGCCTTCCCCCGGCCTTCCCCATTGCCCCACGAACTCTCCGTTCGGTTTGAACTTGAAGATGCACTCCTGTTTGATGTCGCCGATATAAATGTTGCCCTGAGAGTCCTCCACCACTGGTGTCACATTGCCGAAAAAATACTCATTCTGGTCTGCTTCGGATCCTAGAACCAGATCTATTTCAAGTTCGAAATCGAGAGAATTTTCCGGATAGGCAAACGAGGGGAGCACCAGGGCAAGAACAGTCAAAAGCAGGGCGATTTTTTTCATTCGTATTCCGTTCATCTCAAGCCGGTGCTTTCTTCACCGGGCACCGGGTGAAAAAGCCCCCGAAATGGAGGCTGCCCGGGGTTCGCCGGTGAAATACTGATTGATAAACTTCCCAAAGGTAACCAACCCCTCCTTCTCGTATTCCCAGGAGCCGTCCTCGATGCGGTAGAGGGTGTAGCCTTGGCAGGCTTCTCCGGATGTTGCTTCACCGCAGGGCGGACGAACCCAGACTTCCAGATTGCCGTCGATATACAAAGGAGCATGGCCATCGGCACTGGTTATGGTGAACTCGACCCGAAAATTGACTCTCTGGAGGTTGTAGGCAACGGCCCCCCATGAATCCGTATCGCATTCCGGGCCACACCATTCGGTGGTGCGCTGAAAACGATTCACCTCCAACCCGGCAACGCCCGGAGCCGTCCCGCCATCATTGTTCAGGATTTCCCGACCGGAAAAAACATTCCGCCAGACCTGGATCATTTCCCCCTGGTTCAGGTACTCCGTCGGAAGCGACAGTTCAACCACATCCTCATCCCTGAACTTGAAAGTGAATTTCTTAGTGTCGTGATCGAACAGAGAGGCCAGCGCCTCGATGTCTCTTGCCTCCAATGCGGAAACAAAGGCAACCATCAACTCGTCAGGAGAAGAAATCCTGCCCTCCGGGATCGTGATCGGGGGATCATCGTCAGAACAGCCGACCAGCAGCAAGGATATCAGGCAAAAAATGCCCAGGGTTGTTCCCGGTCGCCTCATGGTCTCTCCAAATTATTTACAAACAGCCCGTTTGTTGATCGAAAGCATTATATCACAGGGGTTCTGGAATATTGAGTCATTTGGGGAATCGAATCAACTGGTTGGAAATTGGATCCTGGAATTATGCCTGAAAACCGGGACCCGGAGCAATCCGGGCCCCGATTGACCATCCAGGGGCCGCCCCTGGTCGTAATAATTAAAAAGGCGTCAGAAGTATCGTTGTCTCGGTATCACCATTTACAGCGCGCCAGCCTGTCGGGGAAGGGTAATCCGAAATCAGCGGGTGGTAGAACACGTTCATTTGTTCTATCTGATCATTGATACACCATTGCCCGGCTTGATCGCCGCCAGACGGAACAATGATATTCAAACCGATGGGATCCGATTGATACCTGGGTTTACCATTGAAGTCCCCAACGTAATTGAAAGTGTAGTCCACGGAACCCTGGGGCGATCCCGTAACCGTGAAACCCTCGGGCTCATCGGTCAAGCCGTTGGCGACATCGGATAAACCACTTTCACCCGTGGAATTCGCGGCACTGACCTTGTAATAGTACGTCGTAAAATAACCAAGACCCGTGTCGACGAATTCCGTCAAATCTCCTGAATATACCTGGGCGAAATTCGCCGAGGCATTGTCCGACCTGAACAATAAATATTCCGTTGCGTTATCGGAGGCGTTCCAGGACAGGGCTATGCTCGCCACTCCCGTATCGGTAATGGACAATCCGGTGGGAACAGCGGGAACGGGCTTGGGGGTGGTGCCGTTATCGGAATCCGAATCGGAACATCCCGACAACAGGCACAATAAGAAGATGGACGAGAAAATGATGATCGGTTTCATGGCTCCTCCTGATTTTGAAAACGAACCTGCATCACGGATGCGCAGCAAAGTACACCTTGAAATAATTCAGGACAAGCACAATATTGCGCCTATTGAGCACTATAAGCATCTTGTATTCCAAGCAGTTATGGCAGGATGTCGACAGCGGGCAAGCCTTCACTTCAGCAACGTCATGCGCCTGGTATCCACGTACCCTCGGATCGGCGTGAACCGTCCCGCCTTCAGTTGATACCGGGATAAGGTGGTTTTTTGCACCGCTAGCGGTGTCCCGAAAAGAAGCAAGAAGCGATCCGTCAATTTATGCCACCCACTTGGAGATTTGCAGCTCAGCCTATTTGATCAACGTCATCCTCTTCGTCTCGACATAGTCGCCGGCCTCGAGGTGGTAGAAGTAGACGCCGGCAGGAACGATTTGGCCGTTCATGTCTCTTCCTCGCCAATCGACTTCGTTACGGCCCCGAACTGCGATCTCATCGTTCATCAGGACATTCACCAAACGTCCGGCTACGTCGAATACGCGCAGACTCACTTTCTGTTCTTTCGGCAGGCTGAAGGCAATCGTCGTTTGGGGATTGAAGGGGTTAGGGACCGCATCCAGAAGTGCGGTCCTCTCCGGCATCGGCAGACTTGCGCTCACGGCGTTGACCGTGAACGAGGTCGGAAAAACCGGCTGGGTAGAGTTATTGCCGGTCCAGTTCGCCGGGTTGTTGATGGCCGCCAACAACTCGGCGGCGGTGCCGGTGGTGGGACCGGTATAGCTGTAGTTGTCCATCTCCAGCGCCATCGCCACGTTCGCGCCCGAGAGGGCGGCGGGCAGGGCCGAAGTGTTGGAGGAGGTCGCGTCTGCCTCCCAAGCCGTGCCGTTATCGTGGTAGCCGTAGAGGAGCGTGCCCGTAAGGACCCCGCCGCCGTCGATGGAACCCTCGAAAGCGAAGATCTGGTCGCCGCTGGATGAGAGGTTGAAGCCGCCATCAACCCCCGGCATGTAGACCACAGTACCGGCGGCGAGGCCGCCGGCAGGTACGGTGTAGGTGACGACACCCTCACCAATGCGGAAGACAGTCGTATTGCGCCACCCGTTGTCCGTGAACGATATCTCGGTGCCTGCGTCGATGGTCGTCAAAGCGACGAAGGCGAAGGCCTTCGCCAAGGGGCTAATGTCCGACCGGAACCCGACGATGGCGACGTCACCAGAGGTGAGCTGGGCGTTGGTGATCGTCGCGGAGGCCGTGATCAGCCCGAAGACCAGAAGCCCAATGACCAGACGAGAATTCATTTTGTTCCTCCTAAAGAAATGCCGTCCATCTGTAACCTGACCGAAAACGTCGCACCCTTGTCGCTATTGTTTTCGGCCGTGACCGAACCCCCATGCCTTTCGACGATCTGCTTCACGAGCGCCAGCCCGAGACCGGTGCCGTCCTTATCGTAAGCCGTGGCATTGCTGGCCCGGAAGAACTCATCAAAGACCTGGTCGACTTCGTCCGTTGGAATCCCTATGCCCGTATCCCGGATGGTGATGACGATCTGATCATTTCGGACCACACCGCGGAGAGCGACCTTCTCGTGCTCCGGGGTATACTTGATGGCGTTGAAAAGCAGGTTGGTGATGGCTTCCGTAAGGGAAAGTTCGTCTCCGGTCATCGTGTCGATGTCCGGGTCCACATCCGCCTCAAGCGTGATGTTCTTGTCCGTGGCCCGCGGCCGGACCGTATCCAGGGACTTGGCGATGGCCTCCTTGAGGGAGAACGACGCCACCTCCATCCGCCCGCTCAACCTGAGCCTTGTCAGGCGCAGGAGATCGGCAATGAAGGACAGGACCTGGGTGGTCCGCCGCGAAGCTCGCTCCACCAACTCGGCCTTCTTTTCCGGCGACCCGATCCCTGAATCGTTGGCGGCGATCGCGAGACAGCTTTTTATGACACCGAGGTGCCCCTTGATGTCATGGGTGACGCGGGACACGTACTCGTCCTTGATGCGGTCTTTCTCCTCGAGCTCCCGGTTGGCCTGTCTCAGCGCCTGTTCCTTTTCCTGCAGCTCACGGAAGAAGAGGTTTTTCTGGACGAAGTTGATCTGGCGCGAGATCGCTTCGATGAAATCGAACATCGATTCCGGCACATTCTCTTCCGGAAGATCGACGTAGAGAAGATCGACGGAATCGGCGGTCTTGTTGACGCGGGCCGCATAGACGTTGTGCGGCGGCATTTCACCGGCGAAGGTCAGCTTCAGGTCCTGAGTGGACGCGGGATGGCTCTTGGCCATGACCGGAGTCGGGGTGAGGCAGGCCGATTCCAGAACCCGGTGAGAGAACCGCACGGGGGCAGAGGCGCCCGGACGATTCCCGTCCCCCCGTGGGACCTGGTGGGCCAGCACTTCGGGTTCACCAGTAAAGGTCTCGCCGTCGAGAGAGAGCCGCACGATGGCGACGAAAGTCTGGATGGACTCCGCCAGCTGATCGCACGCCTGGGCGTACAGATCCGCGGAGTTAGACATCTTCAGCAGGTTCTCGGTGAAGGCGTTGAAGGTGGGAAGCAGCAGGGGTCCCAGGATGGTGGCGGGATCGGCCCGGTAAGAAATGACCTCCTCCTGGCTCCCCCGGTCGACGACAGAAAACGACTGCCGGTCCTGGCCGTCCTCACCGGACCCGGCCGACTCACCCCCCAGGGCCAACGTGAAACAGGCGAGCGATATTTTCAGCCCGGGAACCATCTCCTGGGTCTTCATCCGCCGGCCCTTGAGGAATATACCGTTGCGGCTGTCGAGATCCTCGATGATCCAGCTCTCATCCACGGCGCGGTAGATACGCGCATGACGTCGGGAAACGCTCTCATGGTTGAGGATGACGTCGTTCATGGGATCCCGTCCCAGGCGGGTGCCGGCGGGATCCAGGACGACCTCTTTTGTTCCGGTGGGGCCGGAAATCGTAAGGGAGACTTCAGGCATCCTGTCTACCTTTCCATCGCAAACGGTGAGACGGGTATTACTGATTTTGACTATACCATATCGATGGGGTTTTCCAGTAAGACGATGGTTGTGGCTTCGAAATTGTGTTTCACACCGGATTGCAGGTCATGGTGATGGAATTCGGCGGCAACCACAACGAAATGGCAAAAAGAGGTGTCCCCGGGGGCACCTCTTTTTGATGTATTGGAGACAGTCAGACAAATTCCGGATATGCGAAGTCCATTTTTTCAATGATACAGGACATCTTTTGTGTTATTTTGGGTGATGTCGGGAATGGGAGAGCAAGGCCATTTCCTGATGTTCATGGTTTTGAAGGGAAAAACGATGCGAAAAATGTTGTATGCGGTCCTCGTAAGTTTGTTCATCGGCGGGTTGTCGATCGACCCGGCCACGGCTTCGGACCACGATAAGAATCCGGCGGACGAATCCGGGTCCGGCGTGAATCTGGAGAGCTTGTTGAAGGCGGAGCTTGAGGGATTCGAGGGAGCCGAGGTCATCGTCAGCCGGGTGACCTTTCCTCCCCACTCCTCGCTGCCGAAGCATTGGCATCCCGGCGAGGAATTCGCCTACATTCTGGAGGGTTCGGTCATCCTGTGGCAGGACGGCGAGGACGATCTCGTGGGCCAGGCGGGAGACGTCATCAAGATCCCCCTGAAGAAGGTGCACACCGCCCGTACCGGGGACGAGAGCGCCACCGTCCTGGTGTTTCGGGTTCACGAACAGGGCAAGCCCGAGCGTGCCCTCGTCGAGTAATGAACATCGGCCCCGGGTCTGGACCCGGGGCCGAACAACAAATCAACTATCCGTTCCAGGTCACTTGAGCAGCATCATCTTCCTGGTCTCTACCAGGTTGCCCGTTTGGAGCTGGTAGAAATAGATACCGCTGGAGCGACCGCGGGCATCCCACGTCACCGCGTGCATGCCTTCACCCAGGACACCATCGACCGGGGTATCGACCAGACGGCCGCGTGCGTCATAGACGCGCAGGGCGGTGTATCCCTCGTGCGGAAGCACGAACTGGAACACCGTGGTCGGATTGAACGGATTCGGATGATTGGCCAGCTGGACCGCACCGGTCGCGGGCAGGCCGCGGCGGTACACGTCGCCGCTCTCGCAGCTGCGTGTGGTCACGTTCGAGGCCGGATCGTAGGTCAGCGAAGCGTGGGTAACGTCGGTCACCTCGAAGCACCACTCGCCCGAGGGGTTCTTCAGCTTGGGCGTCGAGAAGGACGCGACGCCGGTCGAACCTGTCAGGGAGCTCAGGGTCCCGCTGTTGGGGCCGTCATAGCTGACGGTCACCGTGGCGCCGGCCGCAGGCGCACCGCCGTCGTCGACGATGGTGACACTGCAAAGGCCGGTGTTGTTGGGCCCGGCGACCTTGCGGCTGACGGCAATGTCAGAGACGTACATCGTGCTGCCGCCGCTGCCCGGCTCGGTGACCGTGATGTACCCGTTCCTGGTCAGGGTGTCCGAACCGTCGCCGTTGGCCACCGTCAGACTCACGTTGTAGCTGCCCGCGGCGGTGTAGGTGTAGCTCGGATTCTGGGCGGTCGAGGTGCCGCCGTCGCCGAAGGTCCAGTCCCAGCTCGTGGGCCCGCCGGTGGACTCGTCGCTGAACGCCACGGTCAGCGGGTAGTCGCCGCTGGTGGGGGTCCCGCTGAAGGCCGCCGTCGGTCCGGTGGGCGTCGTGCCGCCGTACATGGTCGGGCGGTAGAGGGCCATCTGCTGGTTCATGCGCGTGGTCTGGTCGGCCGTGAACTCGTACATGCAGTAGTCGTCCGTGTAGTCCATGAAGTTGGTGATGGGGTCGATGCCCGGAGCGGAGCAACTGTCGCGACCCTCGGGGCACCCGTAGGCCGGGGAGCTTTCCTGGGGAGTGTCGTCGCAGTAGTCGTTGGGCTCCGTGCAGCCGTCCTGGAAGGTGTGATACAAGCCGAGGAAGTGACCCGTCTCGTGGGTGGCCGTGTCTCCCTCGTTGTAGGGATCGGCCCAGCCGCCGGGGACCGAGCCCCAGAGGCAGACGACGCCGTGCAGGTAGCTGTCCTCGGGATACATGTCGGGGAAGGTCGCGTAGCCCAGCAGCCCGCCGCCGATGTCGCAGAAGTAGAGGTTGTAGGTGGTGGCCGGATCGATGGCCAGGGCCTGCTTCATCTGGACCATCTGGTTGCTGCCGTAGCGGTGGGTGGACCACCTGGTATTGTAGGTGCGGTCGATGCTTGCCAGGGAGAAGCTGAACCCGGTGCCCTGGTAGGCGGCGTTGAGTACGTCCATCTGGTCGTAGATGTAGGAATCGGGCACGTCGGCGTAGCCGTCATCGTGGGCGACGACGTGGATGGCGACCGGAATCACGACGCCGGCCTTGTCGCGCATGAAGCCGCTGGCCTTGAGCCAGGCATCGACCGCCTGGGCGTTCCGTTCAATGTCGTCGGCGGTCGGGACAGGCGTGGAGCAACGGACCCCCTGGACCACGGCTCCGGCGGAATTCTGATAGGTGATGTCGGCGGCCATGACGGCCGTCCCGAGCATCAGGATAGATAGCGACAACAACATGAATCCCAATGGCTTGAATCTCTCCACGGCGAGCTCCTTTGATCAGGTAGGAGTGGATTGGCGAACTACAGGATGGCTATAGAGCGGAGATGTCCTGAGGATTTGCGGGGACGTGACCCATACACGACAAACCCTGCACACCACACGTCTCGAAAATCATACTAGCATGAATGGTAATCTGTTTTCAATATAAAATAGCGGACCAATCCGCTTTCTGAACCGGCGGCAAATGTATTCCCTTAATCCGTGTCGGAGGTCACCTGACCAGCATCATCTTCTGCAACAAATCCCCCGCACCGGTCTCCAGTTTCGAAAAGTAGACTCCCGAAGCAACCGCCCGGCCGCGACCATCGGTGCCGTTCCACACAACCTCGTGTTCGCCGGCTGGCATGACCTCGCCGAGCAGCGTCTTCACCAGTTGGCCGCGGGCATCGAAAACCCGCAATTCCACAGGTCCGGATGACGGCAGACTGAAGCGGATGCCCGTCATGGGGTTGAACGGATTCGGAGCGATCCTCATGGACAATTGCGGCCGCGGGGTGTTCCCGTTGTCCAGCGCGAATTCCCCGTCGTTCAGACCGGCCACCGCCATCGCCACGTCACCGGAAGCCGGCAAGGTTGGGTGGATCTCCCCCTCGAGGACCACCGAGGGGGGTTGCCCTTCCGAACCGCTGCCGGATCCCACCCAGAAGTAGGCCGGCTCCGCATCGGTAACCGAAACGCGCATGTGCACGAGTTGGAGAGGTCGATCGGAAAGCGTGCGGCGGGTTACGGGATACCCCACGACCAGGCCGTCGCCGGCAGTGAAATCGAGACCGGTTCCCACCAGGTCCTGTTGGTGGACGACGACGTTTCCGCTCACCCGAATCCGCAGGTCGAAAGCCTCGATGCCGGTCTGGGCGGCGGAACCGTGCAGAACGACATAGGCATCGATCTGCTCGCCCGGGTCAAGCATGCGCGAGCTCCAGATTCCCGCCGCGTCGAAAACAACTCCCATGGTTCCAACGAGCCGGGTCCCGGCCGACCCGCCCCCGGCCACGATCGTCTTGGCCGGAACCGGGCACGACACTCCCATGACCGGACCGAGCTTGGCCACATCGGACAGGTTGATCATCCCGTCCCAGACGAAATCCGCGGCATAGTCGTACGCTTCACCGAAATAGATGCCGGCAAAATCGGCCACGTCATTCAGGGACACCTCGAGGTCGCCCGTGATGTCGGCGCCGTTGACGAAATACTCGAGGCCGTCAAGCCCGCCCGGGTAGCTTGTCGTGTTCAACAGCGGATCATCCACGCTCACCTGCAGCAACTCGCCCGGTCCGCTATGGCCGCCGGCGAAAAGAACTCCGCTGATGGTCGTTGCGCCGGTTGCGTCCGTCGGGCCATCAGCCGTCAAGGGAGAACCGGGGCATTGGGTCCAGCCGCCGTACTGGGATCTGACGCTTATCTTTTCGGCCGGGAAGCCCACGACCGGATCGCCGAACCCGTCGACAACCTGCACACCAATGGCAGCATCCACTTCGATTGGCGCCGCACCGGATACGCCGTCCCAAGACAGGGCCGCGGTCAGCGGATGGCCCAGGCCGTCGGGCGTCGCGAAGAGGGAAACCGGTCCGCCGAGGGCCTGCACGGGGAAGACGGTCACGTTGATCTCGCCCGCAGGTTCGGGTTCTGATCCGGCGGCATAGTTCTGCAGGATGTCCTCCAGGGGCAAGGAGCGATCGAACAGGGCGACAAGGTGAAGCTCGCCGAGCCAGGGCCGGTCACCCGTCAGTTCGTTGGCCACTCCCAGGCGGTAGGATCCATCCCAGTTCGAAAAATCCCCGGTTGTCTGACCGTTGACCCGTTCCACCCCGTCGACGAAAATCCTGGTCAACCCGGCGCTGTTGCGAGTGAACACCACATGGGACAATTCCGTGGTCAGAGTCCCTACCAGGGTCGCGAGTGCGGGTTTCCCGTTCAGGTCGGTGGTCGTCGACCGCAGCCGCACTTCGTAGACGTCCGAGGCCTCTCCGTAGACACCCTGCCCGAGGGTGAAATTCCGCGTCCCGGTATCAGGCGAGAGGGTCACGATGCGGGCGGGTCCGTTCTGGGTGAGGTTGGCCGGCTTGATCCAGGCCTCGATGGTGATCTCGTTGGTGGCCGTCACCGCGTCGATGAGTTTGGTCGAAGCTCCCGCCGTGCCGATCACCGTCGAGCCGTTGACGGACAGGGCGCCGGCCAACCAACCCACGGCGCCGGGGTCGTCGATGACCAGGTCGGCCGGAGTCCCCACTCCGGACAAGTCGTTGACCGTATTCCCGCCGCCCTCGTTGAAATCATACAGGACGACCTGGCCCGCCGTGGCCCGGGACCCGGGTACCAGCACGGTGAGGACGGCCTCATCGCTGACATCGCCGCCCAGCCCGTTGGTCACCACGCAGCGGTAGAGATCGCCGTCGTTGACGGCCGCAAGCGGTGGGGTCGTGTAGGTGGAATCGGCGGCGGCGGGAATATCCATCCCATTGACCTGCCACTGGAAGGAAAGCGGGTCGGCACCGACCGCGACGACACCAAAAGTCGCGGTGGCTCCTTCGAGGGCGAACGTGCTCGAAGGCTGGGTGACCACACTGGCGGGGACATTCGAATAGTCCACGTACCGTACGACCACGCCCGGCCCCGGCCAAAGGTATTCCGCGCCATGGTGGGAACTGGCGGAATAGACCGTGACGGTATTCGTGCCGTTCTGCAGAATGTTCGTGGGGATTTCGATCTGGTCGAACGAATAGGAATGGTCCTCGCCGAATACGGGGGTGGTCCAGCCGTTCACCCGCGTCCAGTGGACCTCTCCGGGCTCGGCTTCACCATTGAGCCCGTTCCAGGTGGCGACAAGAAGGCGCGCCGACTCGGCGTTGACCAGATCGTGCCCTGCCGGAATGACGAAGTCGCTGGAGCGGGTCCGGCCGGCCCTCACCCAGTATTTCTCCGGAACACCGGTCGGACGGTACATCGCGACACTGATTCCGGGGCGGCTGAGGGTCAGGCCCGACACCCGGTCGGTGACGAACCACAAACCATTCGCATCCCGGATGCGGGCGACGACTTCCATCCCGCCGGCCGGCTGGTCGGGAATCCAGGAGTTGTCCCAGGACACCGAGAAGGGCGAAGAGATCGTCGTGCCGATGTGATTGCGGATCATCACCGAGGTGTCGGACCGCAGACGATGGTAGCTTTGCTGCCAATCGGTGAATATGCCGTCGCCGTCGGCGTCGTAGTCATCGTAGTAGCCGATGAACTCGACGCGGCTGATGCCCGCGCCGCTGGCGGCATCCGCTGTGAAGACGGGACTGATACCGATCGTGTCTCCGGCCGCCGGGCTGGTGATGTTCCCGGTCGGCGCCGTTTTCTGGCCCGGATCGTAGAAGACCCGCAGGAGGAATCCGTACCACCCCCACTGCCCCCAGCCGAAGCTGTAGCACGTCTGTCTATCGGAAATGCCCTCCAGCGAGTTGTTGCCCTGCACCAGGTCCGCAAGAGGGACTTCGACTTCGATGGAAAACTGATGGTTGTAACACTCGGGGCTCGTCGGGGTGTTGGCGATCTCGGGAATGTCGATCCAGTTGTTGCCGTTCAGGCGGAACTGCTTGCCGATCGTTCCGATGTGCCCGCCCCAGACATCGATGACCGCCACGGCCCTGATCGCGCCCTGCAGGTCGGACACCGAAAGACTGAGCACGGGATTCGGCAGGAAGGTGGAGGGAGAATTGTTGGGATCCCCCACATAGGTGGCGTCAGGGTCCGTCACCCTCCACAGGTTGTTGCTGTTCGGAATGATCCTGGAAAATTCCTTGTACACCAGACCCGGCGCCACGGCCTTCAGGGTGTCGGAAGTCGAATACTGGGCACACACCGGATTTCCCGCCAGCACCAGAAAAACGACGGCAAGAAAAATAAATGGCACCTGGCGCATGGGGTCCCCCAGGAGAAGAATGAATGATGTCCAAAAGGGGTTGCGGCCGAATGATAATTCGGCCGCATTCGGAATATCCCCCCCAGACACCATAGATTGGTCAGGGGTATTCCGCTACCTGACGGGGATTGCAGCGCTCAGCGGGTTATCAGCCCCAGCCCGATGTGGACGCCGAAAATGGTTCCGCCGTATTCGTCGATCACCAGGCCGGGTTTGTGGGTAAGGTCCAACCCCACGTCCAGCACCATTCCGCGGCCCAGCGGGACCAGGCTGCCCAGCCGGGCCAGAAGCGCGCCCTTGTTTGCAGTGAATTGATTGAGTTGAAGACCCGGCACTTCGGTCTTCGCCTTGTGGCGCAGGAGACCAACGCCAAACTCCGCGTAGGGGATGTGGCCCAGCGCCGCGAACGGTCGAGTGGGCAATCCCACCAGCAGCAGGAACTCGTCGATGCCCAGGTCGGCGGTCGCGTCGACCTCGTTGAAGCCCTCGTCAAGAACCTTGAAGCTGACGCTCCCCCCGCTCTGGCGGATGTAAGACAGTGTGATCCAGTTATTGTCGTCGATTCTCAACCTTGCGGTCGCCTGAAGACCGGGCGACGACTCGAATCCATTGAACCAGTCACCTTCGTAGTGGGCGTAGGTGCCGCCCAGCGTCAGGGCGAAATCGAACAACGACGGGGCGCCCAGACGATTTTCGGGATCGGGTTCCGCCAATGATCCAGGTTGTGGCGCAGGGCTCTGGCGATACGCCGACGATCCATCACCTTCCGGGCGAGCCGCCGCGATTTCGGAGGTCAGATCCGCGCCGTCGGCAGCGTACACGGCTACGACTTCTTCAGGCGGAAAGTCGCGATGACGCCCGTCGCTCAGCGTGATCCGCACGAGCGACCCGCCGGGAAGCCAGCGCAGGGAGACATCCGACCAGGTCCAGCCCTCGGCCGTCGTGACCTGAACTCCTTTCCACGTCGTCCCGTCGGGTAGCTCGTTCACCTGAGGGTCTCCGCCGACTTCCTGAGCAGAAGCCGTGCCGGCGGCCCAGAGACAGGCCAGCATGATCACAACTCCGATTTGTCGCGGTATCATCATACGGTTATCCACCTCGGTGTTCGCCGTTACCAGCTCACCCAACCGACCCCGGCATGAAACGCAATGAAGGTGCCGCCGGGCCCATCTTCCAAGAACGAGGGCTTCAGGCCGACGCGCATCTGCAGGTCCAGCACCGAATTTTCGCGCATGGGCACCAGGACTCCGAGCTGGGCCACGATGCCGAGATTGCCGCCGGAGTGACTCTCGGAATCGAATCCCGGCGCCTGCGCCGTCGTCTTTACCCGGATGGCGGTTAGGCCCAACTCGCCCGTCATGAACGGGCGCCGGTCGGATCGCGATCCCAGGCGTCGTCCCAACACCAGGCAATACTCCATGAAGCGACGCGAGAATTCGGCCGTCACCAACGGGCCCGGGCCTCCGGTGTCGATGTGGAAGTCATGGCCGCCTGCAGCCTGATTACGGTACGCCAGGCCGAGCCATGATTTGCCGCTGATGCCAATACGAATCGTCCCCATCAGACTGAGTCCCGGGTGCAGGCTCGAGAAGGCATCACCCCCAAGAGCGCCCCAACCGGCCGAGGCCGTCCAGGCGCTGCCGAATACCTTGGCACGACCACCCTGTGCCAGCCCACGCTGCTCGGAGCCAACGATGCCGATCTCGTTGTGAACCGGCGTCGCAGGCGCCGGTTCCTCGGGGGCGCCGGCGGGTCTGGCGGCCATGACCTCGGCCCGCAGATCGCGGTATTCCGAACCAACGATTCGCATCAGCCGGTCCGGATGCACGTCCATCCAGCCGCCGTCCGACCGCAGCAGGTGCAGCCGTGAGCCATCGGCAACCCAACGCACTGTCACGTCGGTGATGACCCGGTCGTCTTCCAGCACGACGAATGACGGCGTCCACGACGGACCGGCAATCGTATCGCTCGGCGCCGCGACTTCCTGGGCGTACGCTACGCCGCCGGTCACCAGATGAAGAAGGAATGCGAGGGTGGAAACGAACCGGATATTGTCATTCACGAAAAAATTCCCATTAGTCGGATGTTCATCGATGTTACAAGTCAACAGGCCACGGCACAATTGTGAGCGGTCGCCGGATTCCAAACCGGGCACCTGGAACAGGTGGGTTCAACCTGCTGCTACCTTTAGATCAGCATATCATAGGGATTCGGAGTATTTAAGATCAATTTGCAGGGTGGAAATGGTATTCCAGCTAAGAGGGAACGGATGAACCGGAGGCAACCATGTCCGATTCGCACCTAACCGCGGGCCCCAAATCGTTCAGCCGCAGATGACAGAAGATGTGTTGCCCGTCGGCATCCACGATGCGCAGTTCATCATCCTGCGTGGTATCGGTCAGGACCCGGTCGAAGGTCGGTCCATACCACCGCCGAACCTCGTCGACGGGGATTTCGTGCGCGATGAACTTCCCGATGCCCTTCGCGGCCATGCGCGAAATCAAGTCCGGATCGTCCAGCGTATCGAGTGAGGTGAGGACAAGGATGGGTCCGGATCCCGTGAAGACTATTGCCGCCTTCATGGCGCCCTCCTTTCATGGGAACGGACGGTCAAGGCCGTACCGAGAGAGGTAGTCTCAAGATAAACAGGGCGGGCATGGATCGCCGCCGAGCTACAAGGATGCGCACCCCTTCGAACCGGTTGGAGTATGCATTGACCCGGTGGCCGGCTTGCGGTTAAATCAGTTCTGCCTATGATTTCCGCAAGGAGGAAAATGATCACCCTTCTCTTCCTCCGACGCTTCCCCCATATCGCTGTCAATCTTGCGGGCGGTCCTGTTCGGCTCGGGGTTTTGTAATAACAACTGATCAGAAGTGAAGGATTGATGGCAGGTTACCCACGGCATTGGAATTTTGACGAGATCTATGATTCGGCGGACCGCGGCTGCGGCGATTTCATCATCGACCTGCGTGAAGTGATGACGGATCTGGAACCGGGAGCGACGCTTATGGTGGCCAGCCGCGACGCCGGCGCTCCGGTGGAAATCCCGGCCTGGTGCCGCCTGACCGGTCACAAACTGATCGCGGCCGAACCGCCTTTCTACCTGTTGTGCAAGCGCGATACCTGAACCTGAAGGAAGGATACCGATCATGGCCAATACATTCTGCGTGACGATTACCGAGAGCAAAACCAACGGTGACAAGGCCACCGTGGGTTTCGTGGTGGCCAACGCGGCCCTGGGCAGCGACAAGGACACCCTGGTTTTTCTGAGCGCCGACGGCGTGTGGTCCGCGGTCAAGGGCGAAGTCGACAAGATCGTCGAGGGCGAACCTTTCGCTCCGCTCAAGGAGCTGGTCGAGAAGTTCACGAACGGCGGCGGCAGGATCCTGGTCTGCTCCCCTTGTATGAAAAAGCGAGGCATCACCGAGGACATGCTGATCGAAGGTGCGGCTCCAGCGGGCGGGGCCGCCCTGGTGGAGTGGCTGTCCAACGGATCGCCCTGCGTGGGGTACTAGAAATGGCGGGACTTGACGATCTGGTTCCGGATCATGTTTTCGACGGCGGTGACCTGGACTGCGGGTCGGGCCTGGTACTGCTGATCCGGGAGCACATGCTCAAGGTACCGCCGGACGGTGTCCTGGAGATGCGTAGCGTCGAATCCACCGTGGCCGACGACCTGCCGCCCTGGTGCCGCATGGTGGGACACGAGTTTCTGGGGTCGCTTCCCGGGGAATCGGCCGCCCAGAAACGGTTCTTCGTGCGGAAGGGAGCCGGCCAGGTGGCGCAGGAAGAAGCCAAAGCCCTGGAAGAGGACAAGGACCGCGCCCGACAATACCAATGGCGCCTGCGGGCACGGGCGTCAGGTCATCTGAAGACCACGGTCTACTGTCGCAACTTCCAGTGGGATCTGGGGCAGCCCGCCAGTTTCGAGGAGAAGGACGCACATCCTTCGGCGGTGGAGGCCGTGCTGGGGGCCCTTGCCGGCGACCTGGTGACGGGGTTTTCCTCGGCTGCGGCCGCCTCCGGTCTGACGGTGGACGATGTGGAACTGACGGCCTGTGGAAGGTTGCACGATGTCATGGCCCACCTAGGTCTGAGCGAGGGCGATCCATCGTTTGCGGCCATCGAGGTGAAGCTGTTTGCCTCGACATTCGACGATGAAGAACGTGTGCGCACGGTCTGGGAAAAGACGGTCCGGCGTTCACCCCTGGCGGCAACCTTGGCCAAGGCCACGGAGTTGGTGGCGAAGATCGCCATCGTGTGAGGAGAATCAATGTTCGACGTGACTCAGGTAGGTAGCTGGCCTCGCTCAAGAGACCTGCTGCGCGCCCTGCGGGACAAGCGGTTGGGGCGTATGTCCCGGGACGAGTTCGACAAGGTGGCCGACGAGGAAGTGCGCCGCTGCGTGGCCCACCAGGTGGAAGCCGGGGTGGACCTGGTTGTCGACGGCGAGCAACGGCGCGATAACTTCTACTCCTTCGTCGCCGACAAACTCGACGGCACCCGCCTGATGTCCCTGGCCGAGATGCTCGATACCGTGGACGACAAGGCCGCCTTCGAGGAAATGCTTTCGACCCTGGATGTGCCGGCTTCGGCCATCCGCAATCCCACCTGCACGGGCCGGATCTTCCGCCGCGAACCGCTAGCTGTAGAAGAACTCAAGTTCGTGCAGCAAATTACGAACAAGCCGGTGAAAGTCACCCTGCCAGGGCCCTATCTCCTGACCCGCTCCATGTGGGTGGGTGCGTTTTCCAGGGCCGGTTACGACGACAAGGCCGAACTTGGGGACGACGTGGTGAAGATCCTGCGCGAGGAACTCGGGGAGCTGCGCGACGAGGGCGCCGCCTTCGTGCAGTTCGACGAGCCGGTCCTGACCGAGATCGTCATGAGCGAGGACAACGACCGCCGCACCTTCATGTGAGCCACCCTGGCCACCCGCCGTGATGCGGGTGCCGAGCTTGAATACGCGGCCGAGCTGATCAACCGGATCACCGACGGAATCGAAGGCGTCCGCACCGGTGTTCACGTCTGCCGCGGCAACTGGAGCCGACAGGAAGACGTGTTGCTGACAGGTGACTATCACGCGTTACTGCCCGCATTCGACGCCATGAAGATCGACCAGTTCGTGCTGGAATACGCCACGCCCCGGGCCGGCGAGCTGGCCATTGTCGGCGAGGCCTTGAACGACCGGGAGCTTGGTCTGGGCTGCGTGAATCCCCGCACGGATGATGCCGAGGATTCCGCCGACATCGTGGCGCGCGCCGAAGAAGCCCTGCGGTACTACCGGCCCGACCAGATCTTCCTGAACCCCGACTGCGGTTTCGGTTGCTTCGCCAACCGTTGCGTCAACGAAGAAGAGCACGCGGTGGCGAAATTGAAATCCATGGTCGGTGCTGCGCGAAAATTGAGGGAGCGGCATGGATAGGGTAGTGGGAAGGCCAAGTCAGGTCCAAAGGTGATCCACGGCCTTCACCAGGCGTTCGGGTCCATCGCCGTCGGGTGAGACGATCAGGTAATTGACGATCCCGATGTTGAGTGATGTGAGCAACTTGGCCAGGCCTTCGATGTCCACCGCGGGCGCGAGATCCCCCGCCTCCCGGGCGGCCCTCAGGTTGGCGAGATAGCGGCCCTCGGTACCCTCGACCATGCTGGTCACCTTGGCGAAGGCGTCGCCGGGAACCACGAACTTTTCGCGGATGAGATTGACGGCGAAGCAGCCGTGGGTGGTGCCGAACTCGAGGAGCGCCTGGTAGGCATCCCGTATGTTCTGCAAACCCAGCGGCTTGCGGTCGTAGATGGCCGAAAATGACGCCAGCTCCTCCATATAGGCCGCCAGGGCCGCCATGAACAGCCCTTCCTTGCCCCCGAATTCCTTGTAGAGGCTGAACCGGTTGATCCCGGTGACCTCTACAAGCTCCTTCAGGTGGGTGCCTTCGTATCCCTTGGTCCAAAACAGCTTCATCGCCTTGTTCAGGACGTCGTCACGGTCGTATTTGCGTGGGCGGCCCATTTTTTTTCCTCTCCCGGTTGGTTGTATTTCAACAATTTACAATGATTCTGCGAGTTTGCAACCTATCGTTCTAAAAAAACTCTTGCGGACGGAATTAATCTTGATTAGTTTGACACCTATCGTTCTGAAACTAGTCAAGTCCCCTGAAATAATGAAAAAGAGGTACCAAAATGGCGAACTACTCCTACGAAAAATGCTTGGCTTCTTCCTACAAGGTCAACTGGCGGATCGAGGACATCATCGGCGGTCGGGAATTCGATCGCAACAAGCACTGGCTGCCCGCGGCCGTCTCCGGTGAATCCCGTATCCAGGGGCTCTCGACCGACGAGCGGCGGATGCTGACCCACGTCGAAATGGCCGCCTACACCCACCTCTTCGGCTACGTCGAGGAGTTCATCGCGCCCAAGGTTGCCGACCTCGCCAAGGAATACGAGATCGACGAACGCATCGCGTTCGACGCCTTGACGAACTTCGCAGCCGAAGAGGTGAAGCACATGAACCTTTTCAAGCAGCTGCGGGCCATGGTCGATGAGACCCTGGGTTTCGAGACCGACCTGATCGGAGGCCAGGCCGACACCGCCCGCTACGTGCTCAGCAAGAGCACGGGCGCGGTGCTTCTGCTGACCGCCTGTATCGAGTGGTTCACCCAGCAGCACTACCTCGAGGCCTTCCGGGACGACTCGGACCTCGATCCCTTCACCACCGACATCTTCAAGGCCCACTGGCAGGAGGAGTCGCAGCACGCCCAGATGGATCATATCGAGGCGGTGCGGGCCTTCTCCAACATGGATCGCATGCAGCGGGACGAGGCCGTGGACGACCTGATCGAACTGGTCGGGGCGGTGGACGGCATGCTGCAGGACCAGGTCGAGCGAGACATGAAGAACTTCATGACCTACACCAACCGGAAGATGGATGCTGAAATGGCCGACGAGATGCGGCGAGGGCTGCTGAGCGCCAAGCGGTGGACCTTCATCGAGTCGGGAGTCACGCATCCCCGGTTCATGGAGCTCATCGAGGAAGTGACCGACGAGAAGCAGCGGGAGCGCATCGGCGCCGCCTTGACGCCTCTGCTCGGCAACGAGCTGATGGCAGAGACGGCGGAAGATGCGGGATGAGAAGGGCGGATCCCTCCCGGCGGCCGAAGTGTCGCCGGGAGCCCCCCGTTTCCACGCTTCCCGGCTGCAAGATGCAGAACATTATGGTAAATTATATTCAAATTCATGCTTGATCCCCGGGAGGTCGTCCATGGAAGAACGAATCTGGCACAAAGCATACGACGCGGATGTTCCGCCCGATCTGGAAATCGAGAAGACGACCATACCCGACCTTCTGGAAGACGCGGCTGCCCGCTATCCCGAGGCTGCGGCGATCCATTTCATGAACCGCACCATGACGTATCGCGAGTTGCGCGATCATGTCGACCGCCTGGCCACCGCCTTGTCGGATCTGGGCGTGGGCCCGGACAGCAAGGTGGCCGTGCACCTGCCCAACCTGCCCCAGACCGTGATCGCAGTGTCGGCCATCTTCCGCCTCGGCGCCCAGTCGGTGATGACCAATCCCCTGTACGTCGGCCGTGAGATCGAGCACCAGTGGAACGACGCCGGCTGCGAAACGGCGATCACCGCGAACTTCCTTTACGAGCGCCTGCTGAAGAACCGGCGCGACAAACTGCCGGTGCGCAACTACATCATCGCGTCGATTCCGGAGTACCTGCGCTTTCCGTTGAAGCAACTGGCGCCGCTGAAGTTGAAGAAAGCCGATCCGCCTCTCTATGCCAAGGTCGCCGCCGGCGACGGCATCCATTTCTTTTCGGACCTGATCGCCGGGACAACTGCCCGGAAACCGGATGCTGAAGTTCAGTTCGACGACGTGGCCATGCTTCAGTACACCGGCGGCACCACGGGCGTGGCCAAGGGTGCCATGCTGACCCACGCCAACATCACCAGCAACGTGGGGCAGATCGTCTCCTGGTTCCCCAACACCGTCCAGGGAAAGGAGGTGCTGCTGGCGGCGTTGCCGTTCTTCCACATCTTCGGTTTCACGACCTGCATGATGTGGGCCCATAAGATCGCCGCGGCCCTGGTCCTGGCGCCCAATCCTCGCGACATACCTGCGCTGATCAAGAGCATCAGTAAGCACAAGGTGACACTGTTTCCCGCGGTGCCGGCCATGTTCAACGCCATCAACCAGCATCCGGGCATCGAGAAAGTGGACATGTCCAGCATAAAGAGCTGTTTCTCCGGCTCGGCGCCGCTGCCCATCGCCGTCCTGCAGCGCTTTGAAGAGCTGACCGGCTGCCGCATCGTCGAGGGTTTCGGCCTGACCGAATCATCGCCGGTGACCCACGGCAATCCCATGCAGGGCGTGCGCAAGATCGGGTCCATCGGCATCCCTTTTCCCGGCACCGACATGAAGATCGTCGATGCAGAAACGGGCAAGACCGAGATGGCCCCGGGCGACGAAGGCGAGTTGATCATCAAGGGCCCCCAGATCATGAAGGGCTACTGGAACCGACCCGATGATACCGACCAGGTGCTGCGCGACGGCTGGCTATACACCGGCGACCTGGCGGCCCAGGACGAGGACGGCTACTGCGTGATCGTCGGTCGCAAGAAAGACATGATCATCGCCAGCGGTTACAACATCTACCCCGATGAGATCGACCGTCAGCTGATGGCCCACCCGGCGGTTCTCGAAGCCTGCACCATCGGCATTCCCGATCCGAATCGAGGCGAGTCCATCAAGTCTTTCGTCGTGCTGAAGCCCGATGCCACTGCAACGAAGGACGAGCTGCGGGAGTACCTGCTGGAGAACCTGGCGCGTTACAAGGTGCCCCGGGTTTTCGAATTTCGAGCGGAACTGCCCAAAAGCTCCATGATGAAGCTGCTCCGGCGCGAGCTGAGGGACGAGGAACTGGCGGCCATGGGGAGCGAGGACTAAGCGTACGAGCAGCACCTTCGGGATGTCGGAAATCGGCAGGCAAGTTCAACATCCTGCCAGAGGCGATGCCACCCACATGAATTGACGGAAAGGTACGCGATATGGGTTGGGGTTTACCACCCGCCAATAATACCGCCGACTTCATGACTCGCTTGGCTTATGTGCTCTCCGGGGGGCTGATCGGGTACTATTATCAAATCCACAGGGTTTTTCTGGACGCCACGACAAAGGGAATCCCGACCAGGACGGCAATGGGCTTTGTTGTCGGCGCCGGCATCGGGCTACTTTTTTGTCTGCTGATGAAAGCTGTCGCCGGTTCGCAATTATACCGAGTCCTGAAGAAATCCCTCGGAGCATCCACAAACTTCCTGATCTACGCGGCCTCCGCCTACCTGGCGTATATTCTTCTCAAGAATTCGCAGACGGTATTCCGGTCGGAGTCACACGTTTACGACATTTTGGCTGTATACCCTTTGTTTGCCGCATTGGCTTTGGTTGCGGCGCTGACGATCAAACACAAGACCCGAAATCCGTTTGCGGTTTCGTCTTTGTTCACTTTCCTGGTTTTCGCATCGTATATCGCCATAAAGACGGGTACCGTTACAGGCTTGGGCATCGCACTGGTCTATTATCTCTACTTGTTGGTGCTGGGACGTTTCATCGCCGGCGGAATCGCCAAGATCGTACGCATGCCGCTTGATACTCCGCTGGAGACGCTCCTTGTCTCCTTTGTCTCCGGGATCCTGGGCAACTACGTGTTGTGGTACATCCTGGGACAGCTGTTTCTCCTGTATTCCGCCACGGCCTATTGCGTCGGGTTCCTTGTATTGGGAAGTGGTGTCCTCCGTTATGGGCGCTCCGCACTTCGGGGCGCCAAAGCAACAATTCATGTCGCGGCTGATTTACTGGACAGGAGAACCGACCATACCGCATCCGTTCTCGCCAACGTGACTCTATTCGTCCTGCTGCTGTTGATCGCAGTGTTGACGATTCGATTCCCGGGCAGCGGTGACTCGGCTGCCCGCATGTACTGTGCAACCGTGTTCAAGTTCACCGAGATGCACGGCTTTGTCTTTCCTCCGTTCTTTCAGCATTGGCCTTTGCTTTACCAGCCTCTACTGCTCGAGACCACCGGCCTGCCGCTCTATTTGACCGGCGGCATCACCGCCTTGCGTTTCTTTCATGGGACGATCTATTTCAGCTTCATTCCATTTCTCGTGCTGCTCTGCAGGAGGCATGACCTCCCCTTTCGCACTATTGTCATATTTACCCTCATAGTCGTTGCTTCCAGTTTCTCGCTCCGCCTCGCCTACTTTGACAAACCCAGCGTCATCGCCTACCCGGCCGTTACGTCGTTGCTGGCCGTTTGCCTGGTGATGTTGAGATACCCGCGACCGTGGTATGCCGTGATCGCCGGGGCGCTCACCGCCATCATTTACAATTCCAAGCTCGTACTAATACTTGGCGCCGCCGCGGCCATTGTACTGCTCACGGTTCATCTGGCCCTCAGCGGCTCGGTGAAGAACAACGGAGCGTGGCGCCGTGCCATCGCGGTGGCCCTTGGACTCTTTATTGTCGCCGCCGCGCCGCATGCCATCCAAAATACCTGCCTCCGCGGAAACCCCCTGCATCCTTTTGCCGCCGATGTTTTCCAAACGAGCCGCGATTTTCCGGAAGAGTTGGCGTTTGCCGAAATTCCCGGGGAGTTCTACCGGAAAACCATGCCCACAGCCATGCCTGCGGAGATTTCATCAATCAACCTCGACAAGTCCGAGGGGATGTATGGACCATATGTTCATGACCGGTACGCTCCCAACAATCGCAAAGGCAGGTACACCCGGTACTCCGTGTCCGTGGTTGTGATTCTGGCGTCGGTACTAATGCCGGTATTCGTAATAATCAGACGGGACGTGATCACTGTTTTTTGCGCCGTATTGGCTGCCGTCAGTTTCTATTTCTGGTTCGGGTGGATCGGCGACGGATTACGATACTCGACCTTTTTTCCCTGCATGGCCCTGCTGATTTCCATCCTTGTCAGCCGACCACTTCTCGGCAACCGCACGCTCGATGTCGTATGGCGATACCTGTTTTATGGCCTGCTGGTGCTCTCTATTCCCATCGGAATCTACTTTACAGCCGCTGATCCCGGGACGGCGCACGTGGTCGACTCTCTGCTCAACCGCAGCGACAAACATAAATGGCTCGAGCCTGGAATTCATATGACGACGACCTATCTGCGGCAACACAGCGAGTCCAAACCGGTCCTGCTCGTCGCGGATATGACGGTCACCCAGTACGGGTTCTTCCAGCCCAATTTCCTGTACCAACCAATTCACTGGCGTGACGACTTTTTCACGAACATGGTATATTTGTCGACAATCAAACCGACTCACCTGATGACACCCGGGAGCCTCGACAACAGTTTACTGATCAAGCACTACCCTTTCCTCCGGGACCATTTGTCGCTTGAGAAAATCGTTCACGAACCCGGGGTACATTTTCAACTGTATCAATTTGATGATGAGACTCCATGGGCGGAATACCATGCGGAGCATGTTCGAAAAGAGGCGTTTGTCCCCGGACATCTGAAGGATATCAAGAGATTCCTGAAGCGGTACAGGTCGTAATCACCCGTATTTCAGAAGTTTGATTCATAAATCACGTGTTATAATTTGAATTGTGAAATTTGAACGGCCGCCGAACACCCTGGATACCATATATGGAACATAGTCCGTCCGCACAAGTGGGCATCAATCACAAATCCAACTGGGGACCGATTGTTGGTTCACTACTCATCCCGGCAATATATTGCCTGTTGTTTTCCCAATTCCTGAAGTGGTTGCTGCCCGGTACCGAAACCAACGTCAACGCCGTATTCGTCAGCTACACCTGGAAAATCTTTTTCCTGGCCTCGCTGGGTGCATATCCGCTGTTTCTTGCGATCTGCAAAATTCGGAAAACCGCAATAAATGTGATCGAGCGTCGTAAGGACAAAATCTCCGTCGCCGACACCATCCTGATCCTGCTCCCTCTCACACCCGTTGTACAATATGTCGTGAACAATCAGGATATCCTGTCGGTATCCGGCTCGCTGGCGGTCATCGCGGCCATGGCCGCCTTTTCGATCATATTGGTGTTGCTGATCCCGGCTTTGTTTTCGATCGTAGGTTCGCCCAGACCGCTGGCGCTTTTCGGTATGGCATACGCGTTCACAATCACGAACATGGCCTCTTTGACCGCCCATTCGAAATGGTTCGAGCGCGGTGAACTGAAGATTCAGTTCGCGCTCTTCGTGTCGGTTTTCATGGTTGCCCTGCTTCTCTACAATATCGTGGGCAGGAAGTTTACCCATTTCGTCGTCGGACTGTTTTTTGTCGCCAACAGCGTCAACGGTTTGATATCTGTCGACAGGAACGACGGGAATTTCGTTTCTGACCCCGTAGAGAACAAGATAACCGAGCTCATCGCCGACCGACGGCCACTCACGACCCCGAATATCTACTTTCTCGTATACGATGCGTATGTCGGCAGTGAAACAATGAACGGATATGGTATCGACAACAGCGCGCAGGAAGCCTATCTCACAAAACAGGGATTCCAGTTCTATCCGCACGCGTATTCAATCAGCGCTTCTTCAATCCCCACCATCAGCCGCATATTCAATGTGTCGAGGTCGCTGCACGCCCAGCCGAGAAAGGCCGTATCCGGAGACGGGCACGCCCTGCGTCTTTTGCAGGAATTTGGTTACAAAACCCATGGACTATTCTGGAGCGACTATTTTTTCCAGAATGTCGGCTCGCATTATGACAGTTCATTTCCTGAACCCGCTGCCCCGGAGTGGATGCTCGTCAAAGCGATCTTCATGGGCGAGTTTCGTTTCGACAGCCCATCCGACAACCCGCCGCGACAGGAATTCCTGGAAAGAAAAGTTGCTGTTTTCGAAAATAACGGAAGCAAGCCGAAATTCGTCTACATACATGACGACCATCCCGGTCACAGCCAGAACTCCGGTATCTGCCTGCCCGATGAGACCGACCGGTTCATCAAGCGGTTGAAGGTCGCCAACGCAGAGATGAAGAGGAATGTCGACCTGATCCGGCGGGCCGATCCCGAGGCCATCGTCATTGTCGCGGGAGATCACGGTCCCTATCTGACCAAGAATTGTACCGGCACCAGGGGCGATTACGATATTGCGGAGATCTCGCGACTGGATCTCCAGGACCGGTACGGAACTTTTTTGGCCATAAAATGGCCCGATGAAAAATTCGAAAAATATGATGATATCGTCATCATACAGGATCTGTTTCCGGTAATTTTTTCATTCCTGTTCGAAGACGACAGTTTCCTGTCGACAAAAATGACCCCGATCACGGGCTCCGCGTCCATCACGACCAGTGGCGCCGAGGTCAGGTACGGATTGATACGGGGCGGCATACATGACGGCGAGCCCATATTCCTGGGCCCATGACCTCACAACCGCTGATCTTGCCGGTGCCAGGAACATCCCCGGCTACACATTTGTAGCACATTCGAGATGTCGGAAATTGGCAGGTAAGATCAAATTTCCCTTTTAATATTTTTCTATGTTTGTCAAAAATTAAATGTTTCCCGTCAGGAATGGGCGGCCGGGTTCAGCGCACCAGTGACTCCAGCAGTGCGGTGGCCTGTTCGCCCTCGTCAAAGCCGGACACACCGATCAACTGCTGCGTATCACCCATCAGAACGACAACGCCGCGGTAGGGAACCTCGCGCGTGAACACCAGCTGTTCGTCACGTGAGGACTGCGTCCACTTGCCGCTGCCATTGCGCAGGAAAGCCTTGCTCGGCTTCATCACGAACAACCGGTATTTATTCCCCCCGGCGTCCTGGTAGTCGGCGTGCAGACAGGCTTTGAGGTCCTCCAGGCCGAGAAAGTCGCTGCCGGAAAAGGCCACGGTACCGGGCACCCGCCCCTCCTCGGGCAGGGCCTCCAGTTCCGCGGGCAGACCGGATTCGCCGGGCAACCCCTTTGCCACGTCCTGCAGGGCGGCGCGCAACGTCGGGGCCGGAATGTCCCCACCCCCGGCCTCGATCTTCACATAGAAGCGGTTCTTGATCAGCAGGCCCCGGTAGGGTGGTTGCAATACCGCCGCCGAACCAACATCCGACAGCGCCTCGGCCTCCGCCGGCTTTTCGGTCTCGTAGATTCCGTATGCATCGAGGGGAGACCCCATGTCATACAAACTGACGGTGAGAGCGCCATCACCCTGCTCGAAATCGGCCACCACCAGATCCCTGAACCGATAAGTCAGGAACAACTCCGCCGCACCGTTGATGTATTCCCACAGGTCCTCACGACCGTAGCGGTACTCCTGGTCCACCGCGGTCCAGCCGGCGGGAACGGGCACGTGAACCTCCGGCGGCTGGGCGAGCACGGGCATCGCGGCCATCGCCAGGGCGGCCAGCACCAAAACAAGACCAATCTTCTTCATGTCGGTCCTTTCCGATCCGAACCACCTACAACTGGGTGCCAGACAGGGGGAGCAAGCGGTCCAGCGCATCGTAGTTTGGCATGGACGGACAGATGGTGTGCGCGTCGGGGTTCCCCAGCACCCACTGGAAGCTCTTGAGATCCAGTTCGTCCTGGGTCTTGATGCCGTGCTTCTCGATGAAGGGTTGGCTGCGCGCCACGCTATCGGTGAAATTGGCGTTCTCTCGTTCGAGATATTTCTTGATCCGTTCGACGGCCTGCTCGCGTGTGTTACCCTGGCCCTCGAGGTATTCGAACCACTCCTGGATCTGCTCACTGGGATTTTCGGGATCGTACACGGGCATCTCCATCATTCCGGTGGCCGACTTCATGATGGTCGTGCCGATGTTCTTTTCCTTGCAGACCTGCAGCACCCGCTCGCCTTCCTCGGCGTTCAAAAAACCGTAGGACAGCAACATCACGTCGTAGTGGCCCGATTCGGCCGCCTTGATCAGCACCGTGTCCATGGCGTCGGGCTCGTCGCCCCGTGGGCCGTGGCTGCTGATACCGATGTGCTTCAACTTGCCCTCCTCCTTGAGCTGCCGGCAGGCGTTCAGGAAGGGCTCGTTCTCCACCAGTTCGACATCGGCGATGCCGTGGGCGTAGAGGGCGTCCGCATAAGGCGACTGCAATCGCTCGAGGCTCTTGTTGAAGCGCTCTATCAGGTTCTGCTGGTCGAATTCCCCGTCGATGTCCAGCTTGGTGACGATGAAGATCTTTTCCCGTTCCATGTGCTTCATCGCCTCGCCGATCTTCGTCTCGGAGTCGCCGTTGCCATAGCTTTCGGCCGTGTCGAAGAGGTTGATCCCGTGGTCGTAGGCGTACCGCACAACGTTGGATTCGGCGATGCTGCCGCAGCCCATGCTGATGTCTCCCACCTCGAATCCGGTCCGGCCCAGTGTGCGGTAGCGCTTGATCCGGGGCGTCGTCTCGGCGTCGAGCATGCGCGACCACACGGGCCCGGCCGCCACACCCAGGGCGGCCACACCTCCGGCGGCCAGAAAATCACGGCGGGTGATGCCGCTGGATAACACCTCGTGCAGATCGTACTTGGTCATGGGTCTTCCTTCCTCTAGTAGCCGTAGGGGGTTTCACCGGCCTCGTTTCCGGAATCTTCGTAAGAGTAGCCGCCGGACAGGATCGGCTGGTTGTCCGGGTGACGGTCCTCGTTGGCGCTGACCACGCGGATTGCGGCCAGATCCTTGAATACACACTTGGTTTCGCAGATACCGCAGCCGGTGCAGCGTTCGGGATCGACCCGGGGGAATTTGATGGTGCTCACATTGCCCTCGCGGTCGGTCGCATCGCGCATCTCGAAGGTGATGGCTTTGTCCGGCACCGGACAATGCTCCTCGCAGACGATGCATTCCCGGCCGAAGGCGAAAGGCAGGCAGCGTGTCGTGTCGAATACCGCCAGGCCGATCTTGACCTTCTTCTTCTCCGGCAGGGGCAGAGGCGCGATGGCCTCGGTGGGACAGACCTGGCCGCAGGCGTGGCACTCGAACTCGCACCAGCCGATGGCCGGTACCAACACCGGTGACCACAAGCCCTCCAGGCCGGCCTCGGCCCAGGTCGGCTGCAACCCGCCCGAGGGACAGGTCTGCATGCACAGACCGCATTTGACGCAGCGCTGCAGGAAATCCGGCTCCGCCCTGGCTCCGGGCGGTCGGATCAGGGCGGGGTTGAAGGTCTTGGCGTTGGCGGCCGGTGTTATGCGCATCATCGAGAGCGCCGCCACTCCACCCACGGCTGAGGTCAGCACGCGCCGCTTGCCGAGATCCACAGTGCCTGCAGACGTCTTCTTCAACGGAGGAATCCATTTAAAGTCCAACCCCTGGTTGCTGCACGACCCGACGCAGTTCCAACAGCCGAAGCACTCGGTGGCCAGCCATTCGTCAGGTTTTTCGGGCTGAGCCGCCGCCGGGCAGGCCAGGGTGCATTTGTGGCAGCTGTTGCACTGGGCGGGATCGCTCGTTAGTCGCAGCAACGGCCGTGCGGCGACCAGACCCAGCATACCCCCCAGTGGACAGAGGTAGCGGCACCAGAAATGGTTGCGGACCAGGTTCAGCAGTAGGGCCGCCGCGAAAATCAGGAACACGGCGCTGGTTCCCGAGAACACCCGCAGCTCGGTGGAGGTGACCCGCTCCTGCCACCAGCGGTAGAACGGCTCAGTCAGATCGCGCAGATGCCAGGGACCCAGGTGGGGATCGGCCAGGTAGATCCCGTTGGACATGGCGCTCACCGCGATGTCCCCCGCCGGCAGAACCGTCAAGGACACGCTGCGGTAGAGGAGGGAAAAGGGGTCAAGAACTCCGACCCACTGGGCGCCCAGGGCCGTCATCACAAGCAAGGCGACCAAGACGTAGAACTTCGCCCGCTGCCAGCGGCTGAATTCCTCGGTGCGCTTCACCACCCGCCGGAACTGGTTGCGCAGGCTGCCCACGGCGTTGTGCAGCGTGCCGAGGGGACAGAACCAACCGCAGAATACACGCCCGAAAACCAGGGTGACCACCAGGGTCAGCAGCCCCAGCAGCGAGATTCCCGCCAGGGTGCGGGTGGCCAGCCAGGAGCTGATCATGACGAGGGGATTCAGGTCGAAGAACAGGTCCACCGGTGCCGAAGGGGCGGCCCCGTCGGCCGGGCGGTTGGCCGTCAACAGGTAAAGGAAGGCCGCCAGAACCACGACCTGAACCGATCGGCGGATCCAAATGATCCGGCGGGCCCGCTGGACGGCACTCACGACAGGATCTTCTCGACCGGCTTCAGCGAGGCGAAGTCGAGGGTGCCCAGCCCCCGCTTCGCGGCGCCGGCGATATGGCCGATGTCCTCGGGCCTGTGCCCCAGCAAGGTCGCTCCGAACGCGTCGATCGCCACGATGTCCGTCCCGGCGGCCACGATGCCGCGAACCTCGACATCGTCGGGATCGCCACCCTGGGGTCCGTGGTCGGTCAGGACGCGCACCGCGTCCAGCACGGTAATCCGGGGCTTCATGAAGCGGGTGATGTCGGCCAGGCAGGCCTCCATGTTCTGGTGCCAGGCGCTGCGATTGCCGCCGATCACCCCCATGTAGTTCTTCATGGCCACGGAGCACCCCGTCAGGCCGTGATGCTTGAGGATAGGCACGTTGATCACCAGGTCGGCCTCGGCCACCTCCAGGTAGACCGGCCACTCCTTGAGGAATTCCCCGCCCAGGGGCATGTCCTTGTAACGTTTCTCGTCCAGATAGATCATCCTGCCGCCGGTCGCTTCCACGACCTTGGCGATACCGCTGTTGCGATAAGCCTGGCGGGCAGGATGGCAGGGGTGATCGCCCACCTTGACCGTCTTGGCGCCGGCGGCCAGGCACATGCGAACCAGCGCGCCCACCACGTCCGGGTTGGTGTTGGCCGCCAGTTCAGGCCGGCGGTTCCAACCGATGTTGGGCTTGATCCACACCGTTTCGCCCTTGTTCACGAAGCGGTCCATTCCGCCCAGGGAGGCGATGGCGGCCTCGGTGAGGCCGACCGCGGCGGCGGTCAGGTTGGCGGCGGCGAGTTCGGCCTCGTCCCAACGGGCGATTGACATTGTCGGCACCGGGTCGGCGGCCAGGGCCGCACGCGCCAGGGCGGCGAAATCCGCCGTCAGCAGGCCGCCACCGACCAGGGCCGATGTCTTCAGGAAATCACGGCGGGTGGAGTCGGACATGTCAGGACCTCCCCGGTGATTGTGGTTCCGGGGCACGGGAAACCTTCGCGCCCCGATCCTTCCAGGTCCAGGCCAGGCCCCCGCAAAGGAGGATGAACGAAAGAGTCGCCAGCTGGTAGATCCAGGAGGTGGCGATCAGGTCGCCGCTCAGCAGCGACACCCGGATCAGAATAAACTTGGCCGCATAATAGGCGGCCTTGCTGGCGAGAATGGAACCGGCCGCGGCCGGAACGAAGCGGTTGGTTTTCCGCGAAAGGCCGAAGAACAACAGCGTGTTGAGCACCAGTTCACCCTGGATCAGCACAACCTTGGGGAAAACCGGATGCCCGCTGGTCAGCATCGCCAGCAGAGGCATCCACACGGCCATCAGCAGCGCGTTGCGGCGGCTCGAGCCGATAATCGCCACGAAGAGCAGAAGACGCATGGGGTCGAACAGGTAGAAGGGAAGGGCCGCGGCGTGGGACAGTGCGGGCACGGCGACGACGGCGGCGCAGAGCAGCACGTCCAGGGAAATGGTCCTGAAGGCCGGCCGGTCTAGGGCAAGTGTGGACATCCGCTTCTCCATCGGTTTCGGGACGATGCGAATATACCACACGACAGGAGAAAACGGCCTGCCGTTTTCATGTACATGGACGCTCGCCGTGGGCTTACTGCGAAATAAACGCTATGACTTCTTTCCACCAAGGCAGTTCCGCTTCAACCGGCATCTCGTTATGTCTTGTATCTTCAAACAACCATAGTTTCTTCTTTGCCGTTATTGATTCAAATAGCTTTTTTCCATGCTGCACCGGAACAACCTCATCGTGTTCTGCGAGTACGACAGCTATATTTCCTTCATATCCTTGAAGGTTATCAATATTGTTGTATTTATCTAGAACCAACCAACGTGCAGGGAAGAACCAATAGTGTGTTTGAGCCAAATTCGGCAGGGAATCCCAAGGCAGAAACAGGACCACTCCTTTTATGGGGATGTCCGTATTACTTAATGCACTGGAAACGACTCCACCCCCTAGTGACTCACCCCATACGAACAGCGGTTCCCCATACTCTTGATAGGCAAGCCTTATTGTTTCAAGCGCATCCTTAACCAATACATCTTCACTGGGGTGACCAGCTCGACCTCCATAGCCGGGATATTCAGCCAAAATAACTCGTAAATTTTGAATTGAAAGCGCCTTGGCATAGAAGCTGCGGTGATAGGCTGTGCCTGCATTGCCATGAAACACTATGACAGTTCCCTTTGCGTCAACCGGTTCTCCATGACAGATAAATCCTTGAAAATTATCAAACGAAGGCCAATAGAGTAGACCTTCTTCAATTGCACGATCTTCTGACAATTGGATTACGTTCGGCAGATAGAGCATTTTCCGCTGAAAAACAAATGCAATAGAGCTTAACGCTACATATCCGCCCAAGGCATATAACAATATTTTCCAAATCATTTCGTCCAACGACTTTTGTCCCGAAATTATTTTCATGGCCAAACCGGACCGCCTGTTAACCGAAAACAGTATATCACACGGTTTCTGAGAGAAGAGGATCAATTTGAAGTCGTTTGGGGCCATTCAGTTGCCCTGTTAAATCAAAATCCATAATTTCTCTTAGGGTTACTTGTTGGAAGGATATTGAGCATTTTTCCTGGGGGCAGCATGGATCGTATTAATCCCAAAACCATCGTTTTGTGTTTGTTCATCTCCTTTTTTTTCCTTCCATCGCCACCCAAAGTCTGCGGCAACCTCTCTGGTTGCGGGGCCTGCTGGGCTGATTTAGGTCTCGCCAGGATAATGTCTCAAGACAAGGAGGGAGCTCTTATCGCTTTTGACAAGGCGGTCGTATTGTCCCCTGACTCAGCCGTCGCCCTGCACAACCGGGGTATGCTTCATCTTCAGGAAGGCCGGACAAAGGCTGCACTGGATGACCTTGCTCGAGCTGCTGAAATTGCCCCCCAAGACCAACAAATCGTTACGGATTTTCAGCGGGCGAAATTGGCCAACAAATAAAAGGTCACTATCAATCTATAATGGAATACAGATACAATTTTTCGTAAGAATCACTTACGATATATACTCTAGCATTCTCATAATCTACTGCAATCCCTTCTGCTTTATCTACATCAATTGGATACTCGGTCAGTACGCTACCCGTAAGGTCGCACTTATAAACCTTTTCATTCTGATCGCTTACAATCCACAAGTGCTGATTGTGGGATTCATAATAAATGCCGGAAAAATCATAAGCAAAATTAATGCGTTTATATGTCAGCAGATTGAATTCCCCGTCCAGTTCGATCAACACACCCGGATCTTGTTCTTTCAGGAGAAAGAAATGACCGTTTGAAGTGTTTATTGTTACTCCCTCCAGCCCGCTGTTTCCTGCAGCTCCGGTGACATCTATCCGTTGAAGTTCATTTCCTAGATTGTCCAACTGTACTATTTGTGACAGATATTCCTCTGCAACCCAAAGTGTGCTGTCTCCGGGATCAATAGCTATTCCCTCAAGATCATTCCCGGTATAGGCAAGTGTTTCCAGCACGTTACCGCCAAAGTCGACTTTGTAGACTTTTCTAGTCTGGTCACTGACTGTCCAAAGTGCTTGTTTATCGATTGAAAAACACAATCCCGAAGGTTCGTCTACGTGGATATTTACAGTAGATATCAATTCCAGTTCTGGTTCTTCCTGTGGCGGAGGTTCCGTCTCGGTGGGCGTATTATCCGCACACCCTGAAATCAGGATTATGCTCAGCCAGATAAATCCATGGCGATTAAACCTGCAGAGTTCACTTGTATTCATGAAATCCCCTGTCGCTTCTATATATTCGTCCGCCCTGATATTCAAGAATGCGGCTTTGCGCCACCAAACAAAAAACCCCGCCACTTAACAGAAGCGGGGTTCCAATCATCAACCCGTAGGTTGACTGACTAACCTACCAACGGTCGCCGCCGCCACCGCCGCCGTAGCCGCCACGGCCACCGCCGCCGCCGCCACGGGGTTTGTCCTGGGCCTCGTTCACGCGAAGCGCGCGGCCGTCCATTTCCTTGCCGTCCAGGTTCTGGATCATGGTCGACAGGGCGTCGTCATCGACTTCGATGAAGCCGAAGCCGCGGGGACGACCGGTTTCGCGGTCGTTGATCAGAGCGACGGAGTGAACCGTGCCGTGCTGGCCGAACAGTTCTTTGACATCGTCTTCGGTCGCGCTGAAGGGCAGGTTGCCCACGTAGATCTTCTTCAAGGTCTTTTCTCCAAATGTCGGCGTGCCGACTAAACCAAGCACTCAGGATCGCCAGCTTCTTCCGGCAGATCCGCTGCGCTTCAAATTGGCTCGGCAATTAATTCGCTCGCCGAACCTTGGTTCCCCCGACTGTCGGGGGAATTCCATGGACGCGCCGTCGTCGCTGTTAACCAGATCCGATCGGCGGACACAAATTCTGAGAGATTCTGAGAGATTCTGAAAGTCTGAGATGTTTTCGAGGCATCCCCATTCCCCAGCAGCGAAGCAGAATCTCTTCTCAAACTCTATCGGCGGAGTGGCGTCTGTCGCCCGGCTCCCTAGGTAGGACGCTATTCGTGAACTTTTTCTAAGATCCACGGCACCCTGAATAACCCTTGGATACAATAATATACAATTTTTCAGCATCCCCTAAGGAAAACTGAAGCCACATCCCCCAATACGAACAAAATGGAGTTTTGACTTTGGACAATGGTCCGCCCTGGTTTTCCAGGGCGGACCATGCCGGCAATCAAGTTTCCAGTGTCCTGCCTCGCGAAACTCAGTCCATCTTGGAAATCGCCG
>JBDLKA010000005.1:0-89373 GCA_039714075.1 Candidatus Krumholzibacteriota bacterium
GGCGGAGCTCCATGTAGGCGTTCCAGCGAGCGGGATAATCGTCAATGAAAGCCCAGGTCAACACGTGGCCCATTTCATGGGTGGTGATGTAGGCTACGGTGGAGGGATCCACAGGCCCGGTACCCGGTGAGAGGTAGATGGCGTCGCGGCTGGCAAAACTGCTCCCGGCCCTGGCCGGAGTGGCGGGCAGGATGAACACGGACACTTCGACCTCGGCCGTGAAACCGTTCATGGACTCCAGGGCGGACAGGACTTCGGCCTGGTCGAAGGGATACATGGATTCGCTGTTGTCGACCAGTTCCACCGCGGCGGCGGCGGGGTGGGTCAGATAGGTGCCGTCTTTTTCCAGGGAGATCCACTGGTCCGAGATTTCCCGGGGCGAATAGACCGTGGCGGTGATTCCGTTGGAGAAGTGATGAACCTCGGCCGCGGATCCGGACATGGCGCCCAGCACCGCCAGCAGCCCGACGGCCGCCGCGATTCCGAGTTCCTGCCTGAATCCCTTGTTCTCCATGATGCGCCCTGTCCATCCCTTTCGAGAAACAATGCCCCTTTGGAGGCCCTTCGCCGGAACAATTTCCGCTTCTACCCTTATATACGGCAGTATTTATTCCACTTTGGAAGAACCTGGGGAAATGAGAGATCCTGCCTAGATATATTCCCCAGAACCGCTTCAACTTATTGGAATACAGTATTTTAAAAAACAGCCAAATAAACGGCCGACCCGATCGGTCCGGGTCTCCCGCAGGTTCCGGAGACCAGAATTGAGAAAATTCACCCGGCAGGTGGGGAAATTTCCCCATCCAGGGGTTTAAAACAATAAAACCATGGCATAACGGAGGGTTATCCGATTGCAGGCGGAGAATCAGGCAGGTTGGCGGGAACCGAACCTGGATACGACCAAAGCACCGAGCCCGAACAGGAAGGCCAGGCTCTTGATGAAGATCCCCGCAACCACCAGGGCGTTGGCCATCCCGGCCAGGTCGGAAGACAGACTGGTGACCGAGCCCGCAAAGGAAACCAGATGCAGGATGCTCATGCCCAGAATCACGTTGAACCAGGGCCGGGAGCAGCCCGTGCCCAGCAGGGCGCAGATCCGGTTGCCGAGAACCGCTCCGCTGACAGCCACCGAAAGGATGATCACGATGACCAGGGCCAGGAAGACCAGCAGCGCCAGGGGAACCCCGATTACCGTCAGGATCAGCACCGCAATAAGGACCAGCACCATCAGGTGACCCACCACCGCCGTGACCAGCCCCAGCCCCAGGGAGGGACCGGAAGATTCCTGCAGCGTCGCGACAATGATACCGAACCGCTTTGGAGGTGCGGCGACCACGGCAATGACCGCCAACAGGACAGTCAGCAGGAACGTTCCCTGGCACATCAGGAACGGCAGGATCCCCTGGCCGAACCAACCTGCCATGGGCCCGCCCCGTTCGCCGGGCCACAGATCCACCGACACCACGTCACCGGTCTCGGCGTCGGGGTCCTTGTCCAGACGCCCGCCCACCGAAACGATCTTTCCGGTCACCTCGGAAGCGTCGTCCAGCAGGAGATTCCCGAAAACGACCACCACGTTGCCGTCCACCCGGCCGGAGATTTCGGTGTTGCCGAAAACGACCACCACGTCGCCCCGGACGTCCTCCTCGGCGGGAACATGGAGATCATCCCAGACCTTGATGAGGTTTCCGTGGACCACCTTTCGCGGCGGCGGCGGCGCGTGGGGAACAAAACCCGACCAGTCCCAGCCACGGGTCTGGTCGAAATCAATGGAATCCGGCAGTTCGCTCAAAATGACATGGGACAGGATTTCCAGGCCTTCGCTCAGATGCTCGTCCAGGTTTTCGGGGATATTGATGATGATCCCCTCGCCCGATTCGTTGACGAGGGAGATGGTGTTGTCCTTGATTTCGAATTCGAGCTGGCTGAGCTCCACCCCGATGTTTTCGATGACCTCGGAGATGTCGGCGATATTCTCCTCGATGACCAGGCGCTGTTCTTCGGACAGTTCAATATCCCCGCCGCCGAATTCCAGGGAATCCTTCATGGTCGCCACCATGCGGGAGTACTTCCGGATTTCGATCATGAGGGAATCCCGGCAGGAGGAGTTGGACTCCTTCAGTTTTTCCACCTCGACCAGTTCCACCGAGTCGCTTTCGGCGGCAATGAGCATCACCCGCTTGGCCGTAGCGGGAGAAACAAGAAGGCCCTGGGTCACAAGACCCAGAGCCAGGATGGTCATCGCCCCGACCACGGTGCCCGCCCGGCGCCGGGGGCGATTCCGGATGGAACCGCTACCGGGGCTGGCGAGTGCACCACAGATCAGACTCATGACGGTCAGCTTTCGGCCCTTCCCATGGATTCAAGGGCACGGCGCCCCAGCCCCTGGAGGCGGACCAGTATTTCCGGAACCAGGCCGGCAACCACCAGGACGGGCAGAACAGCCGACCCGTCACCCCGCAGGGCAAGCGCCGCGGAGATCGCGGCCACACCGAAACCCGCCAGGCGGGTCACACGGGCTCGAACGAAGCGGGGCAGAAAGGCCTCTTCCAGGAAGACAGGGACACGCTCCCTGCGCAATGGTTCCATGGCTTGATAGGCGGCATAGGGTACCGAGGCCAGAACCGCCGCGTCAAAATCCGCCGGCACTTCGTGGTCCGGCAGGGAATCCAGCATCCGGAACAGCCCCTGCATACGGTCATGGTCCGCCTGGCACGAGGAACATTCCCTCAGATGCAGGAAAAACCGGAGGGACTCCGGCTTGTCCAGGGTCCCATCCAGGTATTCCTGAAGGCCCTGTCGACAACCGTCACAGGTCAGCGGTGAGCCGGTATTCTTGTTTTTGCCGTTCATCTGCGGCTCCTTCCCCACTGCCCCTCTCCCGGCCCGACTATCAACAACGCGACCGGACAGCGGAAACAATTCTTTGGTTGGGGGGAAACGGCAGGAATGAATCCTGAACCGTTTCCTCCCCTAAGGCAGGCAGGTGTCGTATCCCCCGACATTGACTTGATCACCCGCCTGAACTCGTTTACGGCGCCTCTCAGCCTTTGTTGCACCGTTATTTAACTTTTTTTCCTAAATATCATAGGACCGGGCCGCCAGCATCTGCTGGACCTGGTTGCGGGCCCGGTGAATCCTCGCTTTGACCGTACCAAGCGGCAATTGGAGGATTTCCGCTATTTCCTCGTACGACAGCTGCTGGTCGTGCCGCAAAAGCGTGATGGCCCGGTAATGGGGCGGCAATTCGGAAATCACCTCTTCCAGACGTTCGAGAGCTTCTTTCCTTTGCAGGACCGTGTCCGGTTCCGGCCCGGTGTCGGGCAACTGGAACTCGTATTCCTCCCCGTCGGGCCCGACCCCACCGTCCAGCGACAGGAACCGTAGGCGATTCCGCCGCAGGTGATCGATGCAGTGATTGGTTCCGATCCGAAACAGCCAACTGCTGAAGGCGTAGTTTTCATCGAAACGGTCCAGCAGGGAAAACACCTTGATGAAAACTTCCTGACCCAGATCCCGGGCGTCTTCGGAATTACGGGTCATCCGGTAGCAGAGATTATAGATGGCACCACGGTAGCGCTCCAGTATTTCCTGGAACGCCGCCTCCTCTCCCCGTTTGCAACGGCGAATGGTTTTCAGATCCTGATGCCGGTCGAACATGGTGCCTCCAGGGCGGGAAAAATCTCGCCAGCGAAAATAGAGGCCCGGCCCCCTTCAGGTCAAACGTTATCAGTCCCGCGCCCCGGCTTCCTCGGATATTGACAGGGCCGAAACCCGGATCTAAACTGACCCTGAAATCGGGTTCGGAAAAGGTCGGACCAGGTTCGGCCAACATTAAAAAGAGAGAAATCCCATGAGCTTCATCGAGATGATCCAGGCACGTGAAATCCTCGATTCCCGCGGCAATCCCACCGTCGAAGTCGATGTCTTTCTGGAGGACGGCAGTGTCGGCCGGGCGGGCGTGCCCAGCGGGGCTTCCACCGGGGAACATGAAGCGATCGAACTGCGTGACGGCGACAAGGCCCGCTACGGGGGCAAGGGCGTCCGCAAGGCCGTCGACCACGTGAAGGACCTGGAAGAGGAACTCACGGGCATCGACGCCACCGACCAGGTTCTCATCGACAGGATCATGTGCGAGGCCGACGGCACGCCCAACAAGAGCAAGCTGGGCGCCAACGCCATATTGGGCGTTTCCCTGGCCGTGGCCAAAGCGGCCGCCGCCTCGGTGGGACTGCCTTTGTACCAGTACATCGGCGGCGTGAACGCACGCACCCTGCCCGTACCGATGATGAACGTTTTGAACGGTGGTTCCCACGCCGACAACAACGTGGACATCCAGGAATTCATGATCATGCCCGTGGGCGCCCCCGACTTTACCGAGGCCCTGCGCTATGGAGCCGAAACCTTCCATACCCTGAAGAAGATTCTCCAGGACAAGGGGCTGGCCACCTCCGTCGGCGACGAGGGCGGCTTCGCCCCCAACCTGGGCAGCAACGCCGAAGCCCTGGACCTGCTGCTGGAAGCCATCGAAAAGGCCGGGTACAAACCCGGCGAGGACATCGTCCTGGCCATGGACGCCGCGGCCAGCGAATTCTACAGGGACGGCAAGTACTACCTGGGCGCCGAAGGCGGAGAACCCTGGGACGCCGCCCGCATGATCGAGATGTACAGCGACATGGTGAAGAACTATCCCATCATGTCCATCGAGGATGGCCTGGACGAGAACGACTGGGAGGGCTGGGGCCAGCTGTTCGAAAGCCTGGGAAACCGCATCCAGATCGTGGGCGACGACCTGCTGGTCACCAACCCGGAAAAACTGCGCCGGGCGATCGAGGAAGGCTGCGCCAACAGCATCCTGATCAAGCTGAACCAGATCGGGTCCCTCAGCGAAACCCTGGACACCATCGAGATCGCCAAACGCGCGGGGTACACCAACGTGGTCAGCCATCGCAGCGGCGAGACCGCCGACAACACCATCGCCGATCTGGCCGTGGCCACCAACGCCGGCCAGATCAAAACCGGATCGTTGTGCCGCAGCGACCGGGTCGCCAAGTACAACGAGCTTCTGCGTATCGAAGAGGAGTTGGACGATCTGGCTGTTTACCCCGGGCCGGGTTGCTTCTATAATTTGAGCTGATCGGTCGGGAATAGGCAAGGACACGGTCCGGCGCCGGCATCACCGAAGAAGGATCTTCGGTTACTAGAATCGAGGGAGCATGAAGAACCAACCCAATCCGGCGGCCAAGGACGGCTTCATTCGGGGCAACCGCTCCGGCAGCGTCCTGGCCCGCCATTCCCTGGCCATTCTGGTCGGCAGCGGCCTGTTGATGATCCTGGTCCTTTCCCAACTCGGTGAAAACGGCGTCGTCGCCTGGTTCAACCTGGCCGGCCGGGAAAGCCGCCTGCGGGAAGAGGTGGCCGCCCAGGAGCAGCAGAACCGGGAATTGTCGCAGCGGCTCGAGGCCCTGCGGAAAGACCCCCGCGCCCTGGAGAAAATCGCCCGGGAAGACGAAAACATGCGGCTTCCCCAGGAGGAAGTCCTGATGGTCATAAACCCCGGGGAAACGGACAAGTAATTACGCCGCACGCACCTTCGGATTGTCGCCGCCGTTTCTTGACAGCCCCAACTGCGGGTTCTATATTCCCTGCCCACCGCTGGTGGTTACAGTTCCAAAATTGGATGCGGGGTGGAGCAGTCTGGTAGCTCGTTGGGCTCATAACCCAAAGGTCACAGGTTCAAATCCTGTCCCCGCTACCAAATTTTGAAAAGGATCCGGGTTTCCCGGGTCCTTTTTTTCGTCCCGGTTTCCACTTCCGGATCTCCCGCCGGCCCGAAGGCCTGGTGCACCGCCGTCCTGATCCCTCTTTTCAAGGGGTGCGCCTTGCCCTATGATGCAGCCGGCGTTCCCCGGTGGGAGCGCCGGTTTTCACCCGGAGCAGGAAAGGAATCCCCCATGACTGAATCCCGCGGACAATGGAGCGGCCGGCTCGGTTTCATTCTGGCAGCCACCGGCAGCGCCATCGGCCTGGGCAACCTGTGGAAATTCCCCTACATCACCCACGAGAACGATGGCGGAGCCTTCGTCCTGGTATATATCGCGGCCATCGCCCTGGTGGGCGTGCCCATCATGATGGCGGAAATCCTCATGGGCCGGCGCACCCAGCTGAGCCCCGTGGGCGCCTTCAAGAAATTGGCCACCGACCGTCCCGGCGGTTCGGCCTGGCAGGGCGTCGGCTGGCTGGGCGTCCTGGCCGGTTTCACCATCCTTTCCTACTACAGCGTGGTGGCGGGCTGGACCATCCACTACACCTGGCTCGCGTTGACCGGCGAGCTGACCGAACTGGCCGCCGACCCCGCGGTGCTGGGCCAATATTTCGGCAACGAGTTCCTGGCCAGCGGATCCCAGCAGACCCTGTACCACATCCTGTTCATGGCCCTGACCACCGGCGGGGTCTACTTCGGGGTCAAGGGCGGGATCGAACGGGTAGCCAAGATCCTGATGCCGCTGTTGTTCACCATACTGTGTGTCCTGGTCATCTACAGCACCACCACGTCGGGATTCGCCCCCGCGATGCGCTTTCTCTTCGAACCGGATTTTTCGACCCTGACCAAGGGTGCGGTGCTCGAGGCCCTGGGCCACGCCTTCTTCACCCTGAGTCTGGGCATGGGCGCCATGCTCACCTACGGCAGCTACATCGGCAAAAAAATCTCCATCCCCAGCGCGGCCCTGCAGATTTCCATCCTCGATACACTGATCGCGTTGATGGCCTGCGTCATCATGTTCTCCATCATCAACACTTCGCAGATCGAGGTGAACAAGAGCGCCACGATTCTGTTCACCACCATCCCCACGGTGCTGGTCAAGCTTCCCGGGGGCGGTCTGGTCAATGCCCTGTTCTATATCCTGATCGGTTTCGCGGCCCTGACCAGCACCATCAGCCTGCTGGAAGTCGTCAGCAGTTTCGCCATCGACGAACTGGGCTGGTCGCGCCACCGCGCCACCATGACCATGGGAACCGTCATCACCGTTTTCGGAGTCCTCAACGCGCTGAGTCTGGGCGGCAACAGCGCCCTGAGTTCCATCAACCTGATCGGACGGGAATCCACCCAGGGTGTGTTCGGGACCATGGATTATCTGGCGAGCAACTGGTTCCTGCCGGTCGGCGGGTTCCTGATCGCCCTGTTCTGCGGCTGGATGCTGAACACCGCGACCACGCGCCAGGAACTGGAGGAAGGCCACGGCACCCTGGCAGGCTTCGGCCTGTGGCGTTTCCTTATCCGTTTCGCGGCGCCGTTGGCCGTCGGGGCGATCATCGTCAGCGTCATCCTGGGCAAGGAATACCAGTAGGGGTCGGGGCGGATCATGAGTAACCGGCTAGGTGTTTTCTACTTCATTCTGGTTCTGCTGCTCCTGGTCATGGGCGCCTGGTGGCTGTTTTTCCTGACCAGGATCGGGAACGACCAGGCGGAATACGAGATCCAGAAGATGGCCACCAACAAGATGCACGCCTCCTTCCTCATCCAGGCCGACCCCAAGGTGCGTGACAACCCCGAGGCTTATCTCGGCCCATCCTTCCCCCACCTCAATTTCGTCAAGACCGCAAACGGGGTTGAGGTCGTGGTGGATCCCCTGGTGATGAAATCCATCCGCGACGACGCTCGCGCCACCCGCAACATGTTCCTTTACGAAGGGTTCTTTTTCATCATCCTGCTGGTGGCCGGATCGACGATTCTCTACCTGTCCTGGCGCAGCGAGGTCAAGTTCAAGCAGACCAGGGAACTGTTCCTTTCCGGGGCCACCCATGAATTCAAGACCCCCCTGGCCAGCATCAAGCTCTACACCGAAACCCTCGGACGCGAAGGACTGGGCGAGGAAGACCGCGCCCGCATCCGGGCCCGGGTGGTCGATGACGTCGTCCGCCTGGAAAACCTGGTGGACGAGGTTCTTTCGATGAGTGCCGACGATACCTTCGCCCAGGGCCCCCAGGTCCGGCTGGACCTGGCCGCCGAATGCCAGGCGGTCATGGACAGCCTGCGGGGATTCGCCCAGGACCATAAGGCCCAATTCATCCTGGACGCCCCGGCCGGGGTCTTCATCCTGGGTCGCGAATTGACGTTCCATCTGGCTTTGCGCAACCTGGTCGTCAACGCCGTCAACCACAGTCCGGACCCCGTTTGCGTCACGGTAACCGTCCGGCCGGGCGACCAGTGGCACCGCGTCGCCGTGGCCGACAACGGTCCGGGAATTCCCCGCCGCTTGCACGAAAAAATCTTCGAGTGCTTTTTCAGCGGACGCCGGGACAGCCGCAAACCGGGGACGGGCGTCGGCCTGCACCTGGTCCGCCGCAACATCGAGACCATGGGTGGCCGGGTCACCCTGGAAAGCGAGGAGGGCGCCGGCAGCACCTTCACCCTGGTCGTCCCCGCCCATGGGGCCGGCGGATGACCGTGACCGGCCCTTTGGTCGTACTGTTTGAAACTCCTGGAGGTAACCCATGAAACGGCGCATTCTCGTCGTGGAGGACGATGTTCACCTTGCCGACGGCCTGAAGATCAATCTGGATCTCGAGGGTTACGAACCCGTGCTGGCCGGCAGCGCGGAAGAGGGACTGGAAATATGGGGCAACGGGGGCATCGAGCTCATCCTCCTGGACGTCATGCTGCCGGGCATGGACGGCTTTTCCTTCTGCCGCCGGGTGCGCAACGAGGGTGACCGCGTCCCCGTCCTCTTTCTGACCGCCCGCAGCGCCGGACAGGACCGGATCCAGGGCCTGGACGAGGGCGGAGACGACTACATCACCAAACCCTTCGACCTGGCCGAACTGCTGGCGCGCATCAAGTCCATTTTCCGCCGCCAGGACTGGTTCCGGGGCCAGGAAACACCCTCCACCCTGAAGATCGGCAGGGCCGAGATCAACCTTCGCGCCTACCAGGCCGTCACCGGGGACGGCACCATCGATCTGAAGGAAAAGGAAGTGATGATCCTGCGGCTGCTTTGTGAACATGAAGGCGAACCGGTTGACCGGGAAACCATCCTGGACCGGGTTTGGGGATTCGGCGCCTATCCCACCACGCGCACGGTGGACAACTTCATTCTGGCCCTGCGCAAGATCATCGAGACCGATCCCCGCAAGCCGGCCCACATCCTGACCGTCCACGGGGTCGGTTACCGCCTGGTCATGAATCCGGACGTGGACGGACGGGAGAACTGATGGCGGACCGGGCCCGACACCTGCAGGGTCTTTTGCGCCCCTTCCGCGGCCGGGCCGGTGCCCGCAACGCCACCGCCGATGCCCGGGCCGCCGGGGAAATCCTGACCTGCGCCGAAGAAATGATCGCCGCCGCTGCCCCCGCCGAACAGGACCGTGACCTGTGGTGCGAATACCTGGCGGTGACCCGCCATCCCGACTTCCTGACCGCCCTGCCGGATTCCGCGGCGCGGAATCGCTGGGCGGAAACCACCTTTGCCCTCTGTGACGGTATCAACTACACCCTGGGCGACCTTCTGGACCGGCGGGCGGCGGACCAACCCGAACACGTCCTTTTCCAGGAACTGGCGGAGCCGGGCAGCGGCAGTTGGAATTACCACCAGGTCAGGCGCAGGGCACGCTCCATCGCGGCGATGTTCCTGACCGAAGGTCCCCGGCCGGAACTGGCCGGTGGCGGCTCGCGCGATCAGGACGGCCCCCGGGTCGCCATTTTCTGCCAGAACAGCCTCGGCTCGGCCTGTTGCGACCTGGCGTGCCTGACCAACGACATCCTCGTCACCCCCCTGAACATCCACTTCAGCAGCGACGACCTGGTCTGGATCTTCGACCGGCTTTGCCTCACGGTGGCGGTTTGCGATCACCCCGACCGGCTGGAAACCCTGGTGGCCGTACGCGCCCGGACGCAGCAGCCGTTCGTCATCTTCACCCTGAATCATTGTCCCCGGGTCGGCGAGCAGGGCATCCGCCTGCTGGAAGAACAACGGGCCCTGCTTGACTCCGAGGAAATCGACCAGACGCTGGCCGCCCGGCCCCGGCGCACCATGCGGGAACCCGCCACCGTCATGTTCACCTCCGGCAGCACGGGCCGTCCCAAGGGCGTCGCCTTCAGCCAGTACAACCTGGTGACCAAGCGGTTCGCAAGGGCCGCGGCCCTGCCCGAAGTCGGCCGCAACGAGGTCATGCTCTGCTACCTGCCCCTGTTCCACACCTTCGGCCGGTACCTGGAAATGCTGGGCACCATCTTCTGGGGCGGCACCTATATTTTCGCGGGCAACCCCTCGGCGGCCACCCTTCTGGCCCAGTTCCTCCAGGTCCGACCCACGGCGCTGATCAGCGTTCCGGTCCGTTGGGTCCAGATCCGGGACCGGGTCATGGAACTGGCCCAGGGCGAGGAAATCGAGCGGCCCCAGGAAGACATCTTCAGGGATGTGGTCGGCGACAGGCTGTCCTGGGGATTGTCCGCCGCCGGGTATCTGGATCCCCGCGTTTTCCGGTTTTTCCACCGGAACAACGTCAACCTGTGCAGCGGCTTCGGCATGACCGAAGGCACCGGCGGCCTGACCATGACCCCTCCGGGGGATTATGTGGAAAATTCCGTCGGCGTTCCCCTGCCCGGGGTCAAGGTGCGTTTTTCGGACTTGGGTGAGTTGCAGATCGCCGGCTGTTACATCGCCCGGTATCTTCCCGAAGACGCTCCGGCCGGCTGCCTGGCGGTCGCGGACCAGGACTCGGACGATTTCTGGCTGGCCACCGGGGATTTGTTTCGACGGACCCGGGACGACCACCTGGAAATCGTCGACCGCATCAAGGACATCTACAAGAACAACCGCGGCCAGACCATCGCCCCCCGCGTGGTCGAATCCGTTTTCGAACAGGTCCCCGGCATCAAGCGGACCTTCCTCGCCGGTGACGGCCGCAGCTACAACACCCTGTTGATCGTGCCGGACGACCAGGACGAGGTCCTGCAATCGCTGGCCAATCCCGACGACCGCCGGGAATATTTCCAGCAGATCATCACCACCGCCAATCCCGTCCTGGGCTCCCATGAAAGGGTGGTCAATTTCGCCGTCCTGGACCGGGATTTCAGCCAGGACCGCGATGAACTGACGGCCAAGGGATCGTTCCGGCGCAAGGTCATCGAAGCCAACTTCGCCGAAGAGATCGCCGGGTTGTACCGGTCCAGCGTGCGGGTCCTGAAGGTGGGCCCGTATTCCGTCCGCATCCCCCGCTGGTATTTCCGCGACCTGGGCGTTCTCGAAGACGCCATCACGGCCCGGAACGGAACCCTGGTCAACAACGAATCCGGACGCAGCCTGGTTCTGGCCGCAGGCAGCGATGGACGGGCCCGCATCGGGGATCTCGAATACAGGGTCGAGGGACAGGTCATCGACCTGGGGCTTTTGGCCCGCCAGCCCCTGCTGTGGATGGGTAATCCCCAGCTGATGAATTTCAGCCCCTGCCGCACCGGCTGGGACACCGAACTGGGCGCTTTTTCCGAACAGGTTTATCTGCCCACCGGGGGTCGGAGCAAACAGCAGGACCCCGTGGAACCGGGCCGCGTAGATCGCCAACTGGTTGAGGTCAACGACCTGTGCAACCGCGCCCTGTTCCGCGACGGGGAGCAGGCCCTCGATGCCATCCATGAACTGGACCGCGAGTTGGGGCGAGCCGGCGCGCGCCAGGGCCGGGTCATCCGCCGACGGCTCGAATCCCTGGCCAACCACCCGACCAAGGCCGTGCGTTGCCGCGCCTACCAGGTGCTGGTCCTGGACCAGCCCACGCCCGATTACCTGCGCTACCTGCCGGCCTTCATCGAGTCGGGCAAGCCCTTCCTGGATGAAGAGAGTTTCACCGCCATCAGCAAGGCCCGCATCGAGCCGCGGCGCCTGCAGGCTTTCCGCCAGCGGCTCCATACCTACCGCACCCAACTGTCCTGGCCCGCCGATGAAAGAACCCGCCGGCTATTCGTGGACCTCTTCAGGTTGTTGGCGGACTTCGGACGATTCCACCCTGAATTCTACGGTCCCATCCGGGAAGAACTGGTCAGCTGGGCCATGCATGACGAAGATCCCGCCCTGGCGGCCAGCACCCTGCAGGAATTCAACAAACTGGCGGCCTGGTTCGAGGAGAAACTGAAAACCGGGTACGAGGGACTCGATCCCCAGGCCTGGCGGGGCAAGATCGTCTTCCAGGAAGGTCTCGGCCTGGAAGAGGTCCGCCGCCTGGAGGAAGTCCTGATCGGCACCACCTTCCTGCGTCATTCCCTGATGCTGGCCTTCGAGGGTGAAAAACTGGACCTCGCGGAGATCGGCCCCGGCGGCATCTGGGTTTCGCGCATCATTTCGCGCTTCAAGGACTCCCGCTACCGGGTGAGCATCAACACCAACGGCGGCAAACATTTCGATCTTCAGGTGATCATCCGCCAGGACTTCGACCAGAAACATATCCGCAACACGATTTTCTGGTACATCGTCCTCGGCGGGTACCCTTTCGGAACCGCCATGCTGCCCAACTTCGGGTGCTTCCGTCCCGAACTGGGCGCCCTGTCCATGGCCTACGTCAGCGACCTTACGGTGTGGGAAAAGATCCGCGAGTTCAGCGGCATCCGCGGCCCCGGCACCGCCCCCCCCACCCGGATGCGCTGGCATCAACTGATGGTCCGGGCCATGAGCGTGGTCGTGCGCGGCTGGCGCAACAGCGGTCGCAGGATCATTCCCGGGTTGATCACGCCCAACAACATCGTGGTGCCGGAGCCGGATTTCCGACGCGGCGCCGTGCAGAACAACCTGTCCGGATGGAAGCCCTACTCCGGCCCCGTTTCCCTGATCCGGCCCATCTGGCGCAACATGTACCAGCACACGATCAGCCACTACCCCTGGAGCCAGGAATACCTCGAAAGGGAATGGATCTTCGAAGCCTTCGTCGAGGCTCTCGGCGCCGCCGACGCGCTGGTCTGGCTGAAGGAACTGCAGGAGGAGATCACCGGCCTTGAGGTGGATGAAATGGGCCTGGGCTTCGTCGAGGCCCTGGCCGGCTTCATCAGGTCGCTGGAAGACAGCTACCACCCGCCGCTGAACCTGCTGGGGGCCATCAAACGATTCGAAGACTGGGAAACGGTCAATACCCAGGCCAACCTCAAGGCCCGGCTGGAAATCATCGAGGAACTGACGCGGCTGTACCGTCTGGACCGGTTCCCCGAGATCGCCCGGTTCACCCTGTTCCGCAACACCTATTTCAAGGATGCGGACCTGGCGCTGCAGGATATCTTCGACCGGCTGCTGGTCCGCATGTTCCGCCATCCGAACCGCCGGGCCACCCAGATGGTGGAACTGTCCGACCTGCAATCCTCCCTGACCGATACGGACGACCGGGCCGCCTTCAACCGCCTGGCCTTCCCCCACCGGATGCGCAGCGACAGTGTCGAGGTCCGCGCCGTGGGTGATCCCGCCCGCAGCCAGGTCGTCGTCCGCTCCACCATCCAGGACCAGCACGAGCACACCTACGGCATCTGCGAACCCGCCGGCCCCGCGGAAGTCGGCCAGTTGTACCGCCTGTTCCTGAAGGCGGGCTTCCCCAAGACGATCAGCGAGGCCGACCTGTACCTGGTGGCCACGGACGAAGCCGAGCAGATCATCGGGGGCGTGGTGTACCGGATGCTGGACGACGAAGCTGTGTTCCTGGACGGGATCGTGGTGAATCAGGCACTGGCCGAACGCGGGATCGCACGCGCCATCCTGGCGGATTTCTGCACGCGGCTGACGGCCCTGGGCGTCAAGACCATCAAGACCCACTTCTTCCTGCGGCGATTCTACCAGAAACACGGATTCAGGGTGGATGAACGCTGGGGCGGGCTGGTGCGGTTCCTCTGATCAAGCACAGATTCCTTATGGTTTAATCCCTTCGGCTGCAACGGCCTGCTTGACTAATCAGGACGCTGCTTCTACGGTGGATTTCAACCAACATCGGGGGTGCGACCATGAATTATCCTGTCTGGGAACTGGGCATGGGCGCCGGTGTCCTGATCGCCGTCGTTTCCATCCTCCACGTCTTCGTTTCCCATTTCGCCGTCGGCGGCGGCCTGTGGCTGGTGGTCACCGAGATGCGCGCCCGGCGCACGGGCGACGACCGCCTGCGTAACTTCGTCAAGAGTCACAGCCGGTTCTTCATGCTCCTGACCCTCGTCTTCGGAGCCATAACCGGTGTCGGCATCTGGGCCACCATCGGACTGATCTCACCCCACGGCACCAGCGCCCTGATCCACGGCTACGTCTGGGGCTGGGCCATCGAGTGGGTTTTCTTCTTCGTCGAGATCGCTGCCGCCCTGGTCTACTATTACGGCTGGGAACGCCTCGACGCCCGCACCCACGAGGCGGTCGGCTGGATATACTTCGCCGCCGCCTACATGAGCCTGGTCATCATCAACGGGATCATCACCTTCATGCTGACGCCCGGCGGCTGGCTGGAGAACCGGGAGTTCTGGACCGGCTTCTTCAATCCCACCTACTGGCCGAGCCTGTTGATCCGGACCTTCGGCGCCCTGGCCATCGCGGGCCTCTTTACCCTGCTGACGTCGACCCGTGTCGAAGGCGGCGGGTTCCGCTGGCGTCTGACCCGGTGGAACGCCGCCTGGGCCCTGGTCGCCATGGCCGGGGTCGTCCTGTCCGCGATGTGGTACGGCAGTGCGGTCGGCGTGTGGCGGGAGAACGAAGCCCTGCTGGGGGCGATTCCCGTCCTGCCGAAGGTGGCCGGTCTGTTCCGGATCGGACTGATCGCGACGACGGCGTGGCTGCTGGTTCCCCTGGCGGTGCCGAAACTCAACCGCGGTCCCCTGGCGACGGGTCTGCTGGTCCTGGCCCTGCTGACCATGGGCGCCGGCGAATGGCTGCGGGAATCCGGACGCAAACCATTCACCATCCACGGCTACCTGTACAGCACCGGGATGCTGGTCGAACAGGAGGACTGGTACGCCGAAAACGGCATGGCCGCGGGAACGAAATGGCTCTCTGAAGAAACGCGCGAAGACCCCTTGCGGATGGGCCGGGAACTTTACCTGGCCTGGTGCCAGCCCTGCCACACGGAGAACGGCTACAACGGGCTGCGGCCCTTCCTGGCCCTCTGGAACGAGGAGACCGTGGCCAGCCTGGTCCCCCGCCTGGAGCACATGCGGGCCCTGATGCCTCCCTGGTACGGCACCGAGGAGGAGAACAGTGCCCTGACGGCCTACCTGATGAGCCGCAAGCCCCGTGAGAAAACCGGCCCGGGCGCCCCAGTATTAACCCCCGAACGCGCCTTCGCCGTTTCCTGTGGTCTGTGCCACACACCGCGAGGCTATCGCAGTCTGGCCGAATCGATGGCCGGAATGACGCCCGCGGAGATTGACGAGTTCCTGGACGAGGCCGGCGACCTGATGGATGAGATGCCGGCCTACCACGGGCCTACTGAGCAACGCACGCTCCTGATCGATTACCTGCACGAGCTGGGCAATCCCCCGACGGAAGCGGATGCCGCCGAAAGGAGCGCCTCATGATCCCCCTGGCCGCAAACGTGATCCTGCCGGCGCCCGATGCGCTGCCCCTGCCCGCCCCCGCTTTTTTGATGCGGCTGTTGCTGCTGCTGACCTTCTACCTTCACCTGCTGGCCATGAACGCCATGCTGGGGGGCGTGATCATCACCTTCTGGGCGCGGCTGCGCCGGCGGGAAACCGGGGACGCATGGGACACCCTGGCCGACGCCGTCGCCGGAACCACCCCTGCGCTGGTGGCCGCGACTGTCACCCTCGGGGTGGCGCCCCTGCTGTTCCTGCAGACCCTCATGGGCCAGTTCTTCTTCACCAGCAGCATCCTGATGGGCTGGGGCTGGTTCTCGGTGGTCGTGGTGCTGATCTTCGCCTACTACGGAACCTACCTGCAGTCGTTCAAGCGCGACCGGCTGGGGTCGGCCCGGACGCCGTTGCTGCTGGGGACGGCAGTACTGTTCCTCTGGATCGCCTTCATGTTCTCCAACAACACCTCGCTGATGGCCGCGGTGACGACCTGGCCCGGGAAGTACTTTTCCGACGCCCGGGGCCTGCACCTGAATCTCGACGACCCGACTCTCGTGCCCCGGTATCTCCACGCCATCCTGGGCGCCGTGGCCGTGGCCGGCCTGATGCTGGCCCTGTGGGGGCGGCGGCGCCTGACCGGAGGGGACTCCTCCGGCACGTTCATGGTCCGCACGGGCCTGGCCGCCTTCACCTGGACCACCCTGGTCAACCTCCTGGTCGGCTCGTGGTACCTGATGGCCTTGCCCCGGGACGCCATGCTGCAGTTCATGGGCGGCAGCCCCGTCGGCACGGTTTTGCTGACGGTCGGCCTGGTCCTGGGAATCCTCATGGTGGTATTGGGCCAGCGGGCCCGGAATCTCCCGCCCGGTACCGGGTTGATGCCGGTCACGGTCCTGACCGCCGTGGTGATGGCCGCCATGGTGCTGATGCGCGACATGGCACGGGGCGCTGTCCTGGCCGACCTGTACCGGCCCGGGGACTTCGCGGTGAAGACCCAGGTCCTTAATCTGGTGTTGTTCGCGGGATTGCTGGTGGGCGGAATCGCGATCGTTGTCTGGATGGTCAGGAAACTGCAGAAGGCCTGGAACTGACAACGATCCGCGGACGGATCACTTGCCGGCCAGGGGCCACAGGTCCTGCAGATTGCGGGAGGCGGCCTCCTCCTTGCGCAGAAGATCGGCGATGCTGGTCTGCTCCAGCACCTCGGCCACCCTACCTCCCAGATGCTGCCACACCGGGCGCAGGCCGCAATCCTCGGTGCGGGGACAATCCGGGCTCTCGCTGGCTTCACGGCAGGGGAATTCGAACACCTGGTCTCCACTGATGCTGCGGATCACACTGGCGGCGCTGGTCCGTTCCGGCGCGTTGGCCAGGACATACCCGCCGTTGCGTCCCCTGACCGCGTCCACCACGCCACCCCTGCGGAGCATGCCCAGCAGTTTGGCCACCGTGGGTTCGGGCAGGGCCTCGGCTTCGGCCAGTTCGGACAGGGTCAATTGCTCGCCGACCACGGCCAGACGCATGATGAGTCGGACAGCCTGTTCTTCGGCCCTGGTAACACGGAACATGGACACCCTCGCTGATTCAAGTGATGCGGCCGCAGGAATCCAAAGCCCGGGCCCCAAAACCAGGATTAATCATATCAAGTATTTGAAAATTATCAAAATTTCGGACGGACGCAACCTTTGCCCGGCATTGCCGGGGTCCCGGATCAGTCGGGAGTCATGATTTCCGTCGCCAGGAAATCGTCGTACATGTCCGCCGCCCGCGACAGGATGTCGGCGTAATCACGGGACCGGCCCATGGCTCTGAGGTAGGGTTTCAACTCGTCGAAGTTGAAGGAATCCTCGACCTGCAGGATGAAAAGACGGGCGGCCAGGACACTGTCGGGCCGGGCCCGGGTGATGAAATCCCTCTCCACCCCCAGGGCCGCCAACAGCATCGCCACGCTGTCCGGAACGGCCGCCGAACCGGTGGCCGGCGATTTCTCCACCGGGCGGATGACCCAGCTCCGGGACCACCAGTCCGGGTCGTGGTGGATTTCGTCAAGATAAGGTTCAGGCCGTTGGTCCGGGACCTCCGGCTCGAAGTCGGGAACCGTCTCGATCGTAGGTGGGGGAAGAATGACCAACCACGGGGAAGCCGGATCCCGCTGACGTCCTTCCTGCAGGGAAAGGGGTGAGAAAAACGCGTCGATCCAGGGCTGGGGAAGCAGAAAAACGGCACCCAGGAACACCACGAGGGTCAACCCGATGCTGAAGGGCCATTTCCAGGGGTCTCGCCTGTCACGCATATGAGAAGAAACGATGATCGGGCATGAAGGTTCCGCCGGCCGGATTAGTTCGGGTCACCGGGTCATGAAGGAATCAATTCCCGATTCACCACGTCGGCCAGCACCTTGTCAAGGTCGGACAGGTTCAGCGGCTTGGTCAGATAGCCGTCCATGCCCGCCTGCAGACAGCGCTCGCGATCTTCCGCCGAGGCGTGGGCGGTCAAACCCACCACCGGGACGTGGATTTCCGGATCACCCTCGTGGTCACGAATGGCCTCGGTCGCCTGCAGTCCATCCATCACGGGCATCTGGACATCCATGAGAATCAGGTCGAAAGCCTTTTCCCGGAAAGCCTCCACGCCCAGCCGGCCGTTGGACGCGACGGCCACCGCATGGCCGCGTTTTTCCAGGTAACGTTGGACGAACCGGCTGTTGACCGGATTGTCCTCCACCACCAGGATACACAATTCCTCTACCGGACCATGGACCATCTTCTCGAAGTTCCGGGAATCGTCCTGGCGGGATTCCTGCTCGCTGACCATTCCCGCCAGGGCCGTGAAGGTGAATACACTGCCGACATCAAGCTGGCTGCCGACGGTAATGTCGCCGCCCATCAACCGGGACAACTGCCGGCTGATGGTCAGTCCGAGTCCGGTGCCCCCGAATTCGCGCACGAAGGAATTGTCGGCCTGGGAAAAGGTCCCGAAGATGGTGTCCAGCTTTTCCGGGGAGATCCCGATGCCGGTATCCCTGACCACGGTCCGGACCATCAACATGCCGGCCGGGGCCGGCTCCGCGCCGACGGTGACGGAAATATTCCCCGTACGCGTGAACTTGATCGCATTGCCGAGAAGGTTGGTCAATACCTGCTTGAACCGGTTGTCGTCGATGATGACGGCTGCGGGCACGGCATCTTCCACGTGCCAGGAAACGGGAACCTGGCAGATCCTGTTGCCCGTGGTCAGGGCTTCCACGTTGAGGGAAACCTGTCCCCGCAGATCCGTGCACCTGGGTTCGAGTTCCATGTGGCCGGCCTCGATACGGGAAAAATCGAGCAGGTCGTTGACCAGGGTCAGCAGGTTCCCCCCGGAGTAGCGGGCCAGTTCCAGGTATTCCTGCTGTTCAGGCGTCAGATCCGTGTCCAGGGCCAGTTCGGTCATGCCCAGGATTCCGTTGATGGGGGTCCGGATCTCATGGCTCATGTTGGCCAGGAAAAGGCTCTTGGCTTCGCTGGCCGCTTCGGCCTCACGCATGGCGACCGCCAGTTCCCGGGTCCTTTGTTCCAGAAGGTCGGCGGACCGGAAATCCCGCAGGATGTGCCGGTTCTGGATCCGGGTCTGGGACAGGCAATAGATCAGGTAGAGGCTGAAGATCAAGGCCATGCGGATGTTCTCGGGTTGCGGCAGGGTGCTCGCGGCGATAACCGGCAGGCCGAGGATGATGCCCAGGTAGGGAATGATGGTCCGGGAATCGGCGCTCATGGCGCTGATGCCCCCGGAAGCCAGGCCGGTGGTCACCAGCATGGTCAAAAGCATTTCCCAGCCCAGTCCGAATGTCCGCGCCACCAGGATCGTGAACAATCCCCAGGTGACCGCAAATACCATGGTGGAGGCCAGGAACATGCCGGCCCACAGGGAGGGGTTGGCTTGATAATCGGTATCGAAGCGGCGGCTCAACCGTTTTCGCACCCAGCCGGTGGCCAGGTTCACAGAGACGATGACGGCCACGGAAACCGGTTCTATTTCCCACAGTCCGGTCAGGCCGACCACCAGGACCGTGAAGGCCGCATAGGCGAAAGAACCGGGAGCGCCGCGCCGCGCCAACAGACGGGCGATCCTGACATCTTTTCCGGCTTCCGTGCCTGAGGTCATCATGACTCCGACCAATACGTGGGGAATCTACACTTAGGGGCTGGTATCCGGATCGGCAGAAAACCGTCAAACTGTATGAAAAATTGACAGATCCCACACAAAAGAAGTCTCTTATGCGATGGGGATATCCGGCTGCTCCGGCAGGACGAGGCGCCCGGTGGTCACCGGATCGGGGCCGTCACTCATTGTCAGGGCCAGGTCCGTCCCGATGGCGGTGACCCGGCCGCGCCTGACCGGATCGTCGGCATGTTCGTCCGGCCATACTTCACAATCCCGGCCCAAAACCAGGGAAAAGGACCGGTAATCCCGCAGCAAGGGACCGGGGCCCCTGGTCTCCAAATCCTCGAACCTTTCCGCCAGCGCGGTGAGAACATGGGTCAAAACCATGGTCAATCCATCCTCCGGCAACCGGAGGTGGTCGTTCAGGGCCGTCACCGCGGGCGTGAAGGGAGTGGGCGCAACCTCGGGCGCATGCTCCACATTCAAACCGATACCCAGGACGGCGGACGTGATCCTTCCCTCCTGCGACCTGACCGATGACAACACTCCGCCGAGTTTACGTCCATCGACCAGGATGTCGTTGACCCATTTGATACCGGGATCTTTCAGGCGGCGGGCCGAACCATCCAGCCGCAGCAGGGCGTCCATCACCGCAACGGCGGGCAGCATGGTCAGGGCCAGGCCGGTGTCTGCGGCATCAAGGTTGCAGCGCAGGCCGACGCTGAGGTGGAGATTTCCCGCTTCGGCCGCCCAGGCGCGGCCATGCTGTCCGTGAAACCCGTCTCCGGCAAGGGCGAGGCATACCACATGGCCCGGCAGGTCCCGCCGTTCTGAAATGACGCGGCGCAGGACATCGTACTGGGAAACCGGGGCCCGGTGAACGAGGTGGAAGGAAGACCAGAAATCACTGCGGTCAAAAACCGGATGCGGGCAGGTCGTGTCCCCCCGGTCCCGGGCATCCGACAATGTGGTCCACAACGCGGCATTGAAGGCAGAGCCGGATGAACCGTCATCCCGGCGGTCCCCCGACTGCGGAGACGGGGGCACGAATCCCGGGAGATATCTATCAAATTCCTGTGGATTTTCGACCAGAAGCATAATTCCTCACTTGGTGGTTATCTGACCCAATATGATCCACTTTTGCCTGAATGAAAAGGCCTTTGCACCCCCCAAGCCCTGTGCTACGGTCGGCCCGTCAAAGTAACCGGATACCTTCGGGTCGCGGTGTGTCTGAGGCAGGCAAGTGACCGACTCGGGTCTGATTACGCAATGCAGAGGAGGCGAAATGCAGAAAAGGATTACCTGCACCCTGTTGGTTGCGGGATTGCTGGTTCTCGGCTCGGGTTCGGCCCTGGCCACTGGATTCAGCATCTACGAAGCCGGCTCCAAGGCCACCGCTCTCGGTTGTGCGTTCACCGCCACGGCGGATGACGGTTCGGCCCTGTTCTACAACGCGGCGGGATTGTCGTTCATGACTGGTTCCCGGGTGGAGGCGAATGCGGTTTTTGTGGCTCCCAAGTTCTCTTTCAATGGAAAATTGAGCCCGGCCGATGCCACAGCCTCGACGGGTGAAGCGGAAAACAAGGTCTACCCCGTTCCGGGCGTCTACTACACCAACAATCCCGGTGGTAAACTGGCTTTCGGAATCGGTGTCTATGCCCCCTTCGGCCTCGGCGTGGTCTGGGATGACGGCGCCAACTGGATCGGCCGCCGGGTCAGCCACGATGTGCAGATCGAGACCGTCTACGTGACGCCTGCACTTTCCTTCAAGGTGACCGACAACTTCGCCATTGCCGCGGGTGTCGATGTCGCCCACCAGAACCTGGAGCTCAAGAAGTACACTCCGGAATCCGTCACGGGCACAAACGCCATTCACACGACAATCAAGGGGTCGAGCTCGATCAACCTCACCCCTTCGCTGGGCTTGATGTACCGGCCCACCGAGAAACTGTCGTTGGGCGCCATGTACCACTTCAAGAAAACCATGAAATTCGACGACGGCGATGCCACCCTGGATCCTCTGAATACGTTTGGCAGCGTGGTGGTGTCCAACCTCGGCGGCTCGGATCATAACCTGTCGTCCGACCTGAACCTGCCCGACATCATGTCCCTGGGAGCCGCCTACCGTTTCGGGGATAAGTTCAAGGCCGAGTTCAACTACGTCCGGTTCGGTTGGAGCGCTTTCGACAAGCTGGCGCTGAACTTCGAAAACGATCTCCTGGACCAGACCATCCACTTCAACTACGAGGATTCCTGGCAGCTCCGCTTCGGCTTCGACTACCAGGCCAACGAGAAGTGGAACCTCATGGCTGGATACGTGCGCGACACGACTCCCCAGCCCCTGGAAGCGGTCAGTCCCCTGCTGCCGGACAGCGATCGCAACGACTACTCGTTCGGCGCCCTGTACAAGTCGGGGAACTGGGATTTCAGCGTCAGTTACATGGTGGTCGTCGGCGAAGAGCGGACCAACATCGAAAACGGTGAACCGGTCCGCCCTACGGATGAATCCGGAAATTCCGATTATCCGTTCGGTACCTACAAATCCCTGGCCAACCTGTTCGGGTTCGGCGTGGGCTACAACTTCTAGAAGGAGGTGCAGGAAATGAAGAAACTCATCGCATCAATTTCAATGTTGGGGATCCTGCTGGCTCTCCTGCTGGCTGGATGTTCGCTGGATGCTCCGTCGGATCCCACGGGCCAGGTCCCCCCTCCCACTCCGGATGACGCCAACACGCCCTACGCGGCGATTGGCAACAGCCTGACCGCCGGCTACATGGAATCCGGTTTGATGAAGGCCGGGCAGGCCAACAGCTACCCGATGCTCATCGCCACCCAGATGGGCATGGCCGCCGGAACCTTCACCCAACCCTGGGTCGAAGCTCCCGGCATCGGTTCGACCAATGTGGGCGAGGGCATGGTTTCGGGCGTGCTTCACTTTAATGGCGCCTCCATCGCACCACTGGGAGTTACCCCTGATGCCGAGGTGCCCGCGCTGTTGTTGGCGGCTGCCCAACTCACCCCGTACCACAACCTGGGTGTGCCGGGGGCCACCGTCCACGACGCCATGAACGCCTATGACGAGGACAGCAGCCAGGACGGCGTTCCCTTCTTCAACTTCATCAACCGGGTCACCCTGTTCGGCAACACCACGGTGCCGCAGACAGAGACCACCCCGGGGTATGAGACCGCTTCGATGTTCAGCCAGGCCATCGCCAATGGCCCGGCCCTGCTGACGGTCTGGATCGGCAACAACGACGCCCTGGGCGGTGCTCTCAGCGGTACCCCCGTTGTCGGGGGCAATATTACACCCCCGGAGGTTTTCGAGGGCGAGTTCCGGGCCCTGCTGCATTCCCTGGCCGGCGGGCTGGCGAAGCGGAACGGCTTTGCGGCCAAGATCGTGGTGGCCTACACCCTGGGCAATGATCTGCCGTATTTCATTCCCGTGGACCTGTTCAACCAGGTCATCGGCGGTGGCTGGCCGTGGGGTTTCGAAGAAGGCGCGGACGTCAGTCTGGTGACCTTCCCGACCCTCAGCTGGGTCCAGGACGAGGCTAATCTGGGCAGCCCCATTCCGGGCGCGGCCTCAGCCACGAGCGGAGCCGCGACCCTGACAGCCGCCGAGCTCGCAATTATCGAAGACGCCGGCACCGCTTACAACGCCAGCATGGAAACCGTTGTCGCCGAGGTGAACGCCGGCGGAATGGCCCAGTGCGTTACCTTCAACACCAGGGAATACATATCCAACTGGTCTGCGGCGGAAAAAACCCATTTCCTGTTCCTGCTGCCTACTCTGGGGGTTGAAGGCGCCGCGAGTACGACCCTGTTCTCCCTGGACGGGATTCACCCCAACAACCGTGGTTATGGCCGCGTCGCCAACGGGTTCATTGAAACCATCAACACCGCGTGGCCCGAGGATTACGCCATTCCCCCGGTGGACGAGGGTGCATTGTCGTGGGATCCCACCTATGGTGTTCCGATTCCCGCGAAGACCTCCGCTACGGACAGCTGGATCACCCCTGAGGCAGCCCGTGTGATGGGGGCCATTTTCAGGTAGCGTTCCAGGTCCTTGGTTTTTCACGATACTTCCCACGGGGGAGCCACTAGGCTCCCCCGTTTTTGAAATCCGGGTGATTTTCCTGTGCCGTCCGGGAACTTCTGTTGTATTTTCTTTCTCTAATCCGAATATTGCTTAACATGCCGGATGGTCCCCGGATGCAGGGTTAATCAGCGAAGGGTCTCTCCGGAAAGGAAACACCGAATGCGCGGATACCAACCAGGTGGAGGCCGGATGTCGTTCGGCGGCCGAATCATGACTCCGGCCGTCAAGGCCCTGATCATCGCCAACGCAGCCGTTTTCGTGCTGCAGACCCTGTTCGGGGGCGGCCTCACCGGCCAGGCCGGTCCGCTGACCCGTTGGCTCGCCTTCATCCCCCACGAAGCCATTTTCGGTCTGCAGGTCTGGCGCTTCTTCACCTACATGTTCCTCCACGGGGGCTTCTGGCACATCGGCTTCAACATGTTCGCCCTGTGGATGTTCGGCGCCCAGATCGAAGCCCGCTGGGGGCAGCGTAACTTCCTGATCTATTACTTCGTGTGCGGCCTGGGCGGGGCCGTCGTCTACGGGATCTTCAAACTGTTCGGGATGGAGACCTTCGTCCCCATGATCGGCGCCTCGGGCGCGGTCATGGGCATTCTGCTGGCCTACGGGATGACCTTTCCCAATTCCATCATCCTGTTCATGTTCGTCATTCCCATGAAGGCCAAGTACTTCGTGATCCTGCTGGCGTTGATCGACCTGATGTCCATTCCCGGCGGCGGTTCGGTGGCGAACCTGGCCCACCTCGGGGGCATGCTGGCGGGGTTCATCTTCCTGAAGGCGACGATCCCCGCGCTGGGGAGCCCCCTTGGCGGCGGTGGCCCCGGTGGTCTCGGCGGCGCCTGGAAACGGTATCAGACCAAACGGAAGATGCGCGTGGTGCGGCCCGATGAGAAAAACCACGGCGGCAACGGCCGCACCGGCGGCGGCGACGAGAAGTCGCCCGACCAGAAACGCATCGACCTCATTCTCGACAAGATTTCCCGCGAAGGCCTGCAGAGCCTGACCGACGAGGAGCAGGAAATCCTGCGCCGCGCCGGCCGCAAATAGTTGCGGGCGCCATGGATCCCAACCACACCATTGATCTGAGCATCATCATCGTCAACTGGAACACGCGGGACATGCTGCGTGATTGTCTGGCCTCGCTGCCGGCGGCCACCGAAGGCCTGGCGACCGAGATCCTGGTGGTGGACAACGCCTCGGGCGACGAATCCGCCGCCATGGTCGCTCAGGAATTCCCAGGGGCCATGCTTATCGAATCAGGTGGAAATCTGGGCTTCAGTCGGGGGAATAATCTGGCGCTGGAACGGGCCCAGGGTGACGGAATCCTGCTGCTGAACCCCGACACCATCTGTCCCCCCGCCTCGCTGGTTCGCCTGTTCCGGTTCATGAACGGCCACCAGAACGTGGGCGCTGTCGGGCCCCGATTGGTCGACGGCGAAAGCCGCCCCACCATTTCCGGAGGGTACTTTCCCCGGACGCGTTACCATTGGTTGGGCGTTTTGGATCCGTGGCGCCTGTGGTTGAGGGGTTCTCTTTCCCAGCGAATCGTATTCATTCCGGAGCGTCAGGAGGCCTCCCGTCCCGTGGAGTACATAATGGGCGCCTGTTTTCTCATGCCCCGGCATGCCCTGGAAAAGGTCGGCCCGCTGGATGACCGGTTTTTCATGTATTTCGAGGAGACCGACTGGTGCTACCGGGCCCGGCAGGCCGGGTTGGAAGTCTGGTATTGTGCGGAAACGGAGATCACCCATCTCGAGGGGAAGGCCGCCGAAATGGTCAGCCGGTTCAGCATCCTGCAATTCCAGAAAAGCTACCGGTTGTTCGTCGCCAAACATTACGGCAATGCGGCGGTCTGGGGTTTCCGGTTGGCCCAGTTCGCGGAATACGGTTTGAAATCCCTGCTGCGGCGCCTGGCCCCTGGGAACCGTCTCCGCAACCGGGCCCTGGCTGAAAATTTCGCCCTCCGTGCCCGCCTCCAACTCAAGTCCCGCATCGAGGTCACCCCCCCTTCCTAGGGGGAGAGGGCGCGGAGCGGCGAGCCCCGGCAGGCGCTGCCTGTAAGCAAAGGGCCGGGATAATCCGCAGGGGCGAAGCCCTGAGGACATTCCCGGCCCTTTGCTTACAGGCAGCGCCTACCGGCGCCCCCCACCCCTCGCCTTCTTCTCGAACTCGGCAATCAGATCCACCCCTGAACCCAGGGAGATGATCCGGAACTCCTCCACGTGGAGAGAGGCGTCGTCCAGCACGTTCAACTCCAGGTCGAAGGTCCGGCACAGCTCCCGGAACTGTTCCGGACGTGCTTCCAGAAGGTACAGCGCCAACACGGGATTGGCCTGGATCTGCAGGCGCTTCTCGTGGGTGACGATGGCGATCCGGTGCACCAACCGCTCGATGCGGTTGCTCATGGTCTCCATCGACAAGACCTTGCCCGTGCCCGAGCAGTAGGGGCAGTCGTCCGACAGCTGGGACAGCAGGGAAGGCCGCACGCGCTGACGGCTCATCTCCACCAGCCCCAGGCCGCTGACCTGGAAGACCTTGTGGCGGGCGCGGTCGCGCTTCAGGTGGTGCCGCAGCTCGTTGAACACCCGCTTCTTGTTGCCTTCGTTCTCCATGTCGATGAAGTCGATGACGATGATGCCGCCGAAATCCCGCAGTCGCAGCTGCCGGGCGACCTCGCGGGCGGCCAGCATGTTGGTCTGCAGGATGGTCTCTTCCTGGTTGCGCCGGCCGGTGAAGCGGCCGGTGTTCACGTCGATGGACACCAGGGCCTCGGTGGGCTCGATGATCAGGTAGCCGCCCTTCTTCATCCAGACGCGCTTGTCCAGGGTGCGCTTGATTTCGGCCTCGATCTCGAACTGGTCGAAAATGGGCAGGTCGCCCTTGTAGTACTCGATCCGGTTCTTCAGCTCGGGGGCGAAATTCTTCACGTAGGTGCTCAGGCGGTTGTAGTCGTCCTTGTCGTCGATGAGCAGGCGTGCCGTGTCTTCCTTGAAGATGTCGCGAATCAGGGCCACGACCAGACCCACGTCCTCGTGCACCAGGGCGGGAGCTTCCACTTCCTTGCCGTTGGACTTGATCTTGTTCAATAGATCACTGAGGTAGTTCACATCCGATTTGAGGGCGTCCTCGGTAACTGCGGTGGCAGCGGTGCGGATTATGAAGGCGCCTTCGTCCGAGCGGTGTTTCTGCAGCAGCTGCTTGAGGCGGACCCTTTCGCGGCGGTCGTCGATCTTGCGGGATACCCCGATATGGCGCCCCTTGGGCATCATGACCAGGTAGCGTCCGGGCAGGCTGATGTCCGCGGTCAGCCGCGGACCCTTGGTGCTGATGGGCTCCTTGGTGACCTGGACGAGGATTTCGTCCCCCACCTTGAGCACCGTCCCGATGTCGGGAATCTGACGGTGGCGGCGGCGGCCGCCACGGCCACCGGAGCTGCTTTCTTCCTCTTCACTGTCGTCGTGATCAAGATCCGAAGCGTGCAGGAACCCCGCCCGCTCCATGCCGATTTCGATGAAGGCGGCCTGCAGGCCGGGTTTGACCGAGGAAACCTTGCCCTTGTAGATGTTGCCGACGATCCGTTTGGAGTCGGCCCCCTCGACGATCAATTCCACCAGTTCGCCGTCTTCGAGCATGGCGATGCGGATCTCGTGAGGAGACGAGTTGATGACCATTTCTTTTTTCATAGACAACCAACCGTTGCCGCCCGGGGATCAGCCGATCATGTGCCGACCCATCCAGTAGCGCAGGCTGGATTCACCTACTTCCTCGATGGGCGACAACCAGCGTCCATCGGCGTGACGACCGAAGTATCCCGTGCGGGTGATGGCGCAATGGCCCGGTTCGGGCAGCGCTTCGGCCAGCAGGGCGGTCAAAAAATCGTGAACGGGCAGGGAAGCCCCGGTCTTGCTGCGCAAAAGTGAAACGCGCAGGACGGGGCCTTCACCGGCCTCGATTGAGTTGAGCGGCCCGAGTTCGCAGGTAGCGACCAGCTTGCGGGCATCGAGTTCTATGTCCCCCTTGGGACGCTTTCGCACGTGCAGCCATTTGTCACTGGCCAGGAAAGCGTCGACTGCGGCGGCGACCGTCCGGTAGGCGGGGCCGCCCTCTTCGCTGCCGGGCAATGCAACCCGGTAGTCCATGCGGGTGACGATCTGGTCGATGGACCGGGGGGTCTGTCCGCCGACCACGGCATCCCTCAAAATCTTCAATCCCGGCGGCAGGGTCCGGTTCACTTCCTCGATCCAACCGGGCACCTGGCGTTCCAGGGCAATGTCGAGACATTCACGCAAGCCAACAACACCCACCGGAAGGGGGGGGCCGAACTTGAGCAATGGATGTGGATGATAGCCCTTGCTGTAGGCCGCAGGCAAGCCCGAACGTCGCAGGGCCAGATGGAGTTGCCGCTGGAAGTCCAGGTGACCCAGGAAAACCATATCCCCGGATTTCTCGAATTCAATGCGATACCAGCACTTGGCCGCGGCCTGCTGGCGCCAGATCTGCCATTTGCGCTCTTCCTGGCCGGGTTTCGCGTCATCGGCGTTGCGTAGATCGAATTCCGGCCCCTGAGGGGTTTCTGGATCCCCGGCCGCAGGCGTGGGCGAAGCCGGGGCGATCCGTTCCTGGGTTCCCTGGCGGCCCTTGGTGGGGATCGCGGGGCCCCGGCGGGGTTCGGCACCCTGCAGGGCCTCCAGTTTGGCAAAAATGTGGACCATGTCGCCGTCGCAGGAACTGCAATCGTAACAGGCGCCTTCCAGCCGGCAGTCCGGCAAAATGCGCGCCCTGGTGGCCCGGCGCCAGTCCCGTTGCAGGAAGGCCTTGTCCACCCCAGCATCCACCGTATCCCAGGGCAGTGGTACCTCAGGATCCCGGGGTGCCAGATACCCCTCCAGGTCCACGCCCGCCTCTTCCAGGGCCTGGTCCCACAGCTCGATGCGAAAATGTTCGGTCCAGCCGTCGAAACGGGCGCCCAGTTCCCAGGCCCGCTGGACCACCGGGGTCAAGCCCTCGTCGCCCAGCCCCAAAAGTCCCTCCAGAAAAGAAGTGTGCGGTTCCCTCAGGCTGACCTTCACCTTCAGGCGGCGCAGCGGCCGGGCCAGGTAATTGTTGCGCCGATCGATTTCCGCGCGGGAAATCTGGCCGGCCCACTGGAACGGGGTGTGAACCTTGGGCGCGAACGGCGAAACCGAAACGTGAATCTGGGAACCGCCGCGTGGCGCCAGGGCGACGATCTTACCCACCAGGGCCACCAGTTCATCGAGGTCCTCGTTGGTCTCGGTCGGCAGCCCGATCATGAAGTACAGCTTGACGCCCTTGACCCCCGACTCGAAGGCCTGCCGCGCCGTGGTGACGATATCGTCCTCGGTGATGTTCTTGTTGATCACGTCCCGCAGGCGCTGGCTGCCGGCCTCCGGAGCGAACGTGAAGCTGCCGGGCCTTTCCTGGCTGATGCGGCTGTAAAGGCCCTCGTCCACCGAATCGACTCTCAGGCTGGGCAGGGCCAGATTGGTCCGCTGGCCTTGGAAATGATTCTGGATGCCCACCACCGTCTCCCCCAGGCCGCTGTAGTCGGAGGTCGACAGGCTGAGCAGTGAAACCTCGGCGTAACCCGCGTCGGCGACGCCCTCGGCGGCGGCCTGCACCAGGGCGGCGGCGTCTCTTTCCCGCACCGGGCGGGTGATCATCCCCGCCTGGCAGAAGCGGCAGCCCCGCACGCAACCGCGCATGACCTCCAGGGCCAGCCGGTCGTGCACCGGTTCCATGACCGGCACCAGCTGGGCGGGTGGCGGAAAGGTATTGAGATCCTTGAGGACCCGCGCCCGTACGGGCCGGGTCACCCCGGGCCACCAGGCGCCATCGATCTCCCGAAGCCTGGCCAGGGTCTCGGCGCGCGACGCACCCGCGGCCTTCATTTCCGTCACGACGGCGGCGGCGTCCAGCACGCCTTCCTCGCCATCACCCAGCAGGATCAGATCCAGGAAGGGGCTGACCACGGCGGGATTCAGCGTGCACGATCCGCCGGCAATGAAAAGGGGATCGTCTTCGCCGCGGTCGTCCGCGCGCAGCGGCGAACCCACCAGATCGATCATCGTCAACATGTTGGTATAGGCCAATTCGTAGCCCAGGGAAAAACCGACGATATCGAAAAGACCTGCCGGCCGGCGAGACTCCAGACCGAACAGGGGCAGCCCTTCGGCCCGCATCATCTGTTCCATGTCCGGCCAGGGGGTGTAGGCCAGGTCGCAAAAAGTATGGGGTTTGTCCTGCAGGAGGCTGTAGAGGATGCGCAGGCCCTGATGGGACATGCCCACTTCGTAGGCGTCGGGAAAGGTCAGCAGGATATTGGCGCCCGCGGGGTCGAAACCGTGGCGGTCGGCGCCGAGTTCTCCACCGATATATCGGGCCGGGGACGAGACCAGGGGCAGTACCCTGCGTGTCAGCGTCCGGCCAAGAAAATCCGGGTCATCAAAGCGCGGATCCGGCCTCCATCTATCCGAAGCGCCGGACCCCTTTTCGAATGCAAACAATTTTTCCTCGATTTCAGGAGTCGCCCTGTTCCGGTTCAGCGACCGGCGGCAACGGTTTTACGGGAATTTCCACTCCGGCGGCATGGTTGTCGAACACATCCTTGCCGGTTCCTTCATCGAAGGACACGGGGTAGTTGCCGGTGAAGCACGCCTCGCAGTACCGTCCCCCGTCTCCGGCGGCTTCCAAAAGCCCGGGCAGGGAAAGGTAGGCGAGGGAATCGACCCGCAAATAGGTGGCGATTTCGTCCACGGTATGGCTCGAGGCGATCAACTCGTTTCTGACCGGGGTGTCGATCCCGTAGTAACAGGGATTGGTCACCGGCGGCGAGGCGATGCGCAGGTGAACCTCTTTGGCCCCGGCGCCGCGGATCAGTTTCACCAGCTTGCGCATGGTCGTGCCGCGCACGATGGAATCATCCACCACTACGACTCTCCTGCCGTCGAGAATCTCGGCCACGGGGTTGAATTTAATGCGAACCGACATGTCCCGCACCTTCTGGGCGGGGGAAATAAAGGTCCGTCCGACGTAATGGTTGCGGATGAGGGCCAGCTCGAAGGGCAGACCGGTGGCGCGGGCGTACCCCAGGGCCGCGGTGTTGCTGGAATCGGGCACCGCGCAGACCAGGTCCGCGACCGCGGGCGCCTCCCGGCCCAGGATTTCCCCGCTGCGGCGCCGGGCGGCCTCGACGTTGCGGCCGAACACCGTGCTGTCGGGCCGGGAAAAATAGACATGCTCGAAGACGCAGCGCTTTTCCTCGGCTTCGATGGGCAGCTTGCGGCTGACCAGTTCCCCTTGCCCCATCACCACCATTTCCCCCGGTTCGATGTCCCTCAGGTAGGTCGCGCCGATGATGTCGAAGGCGCAGCTTTCGCTGGCTACCACATAGCTGTCGCGATAGCGGCCCAGGCACAGGGGACGGAAGCCGTTGGGGTCACGGACGGCGATCAGCTTTTCGCGGGTCAGGACCACCAGGCTGTAGGCCCCTTTCACTTCGGGGAGGATTTCCAGCAGGGCGTCCTCGCAGGCTTCGGCGCGGTGCCGCGCCAGCAGATGCTGAATGACCTCGGTGTCGCTGGTGGTGGCGAAGATGGAGCCGTCGAGTTCCATGCGCCGCCGCAGCAGGTGGGCGTTGACCAGGTTTCCGTTGTGGGCCAGGCTCACCGTTCCCCGGTGCGAAGCCACCTGCAGGGGCTGCGCGTTCAGGATGTTGGAAGAGCCCGAAGTGCTGTAACGGACGTGTCCGATGGCATAATTGCCGGTCAACGAGCGGGTGGCCTCTTCGTCGAAAACGTCGGCCACCAGGCCCATTTTCTTGTGGGTGCTCAGGCGGTGCCCGTCGGCCACGGTGATTCCTGCGCTTTCCTGGCCGCGATGCTGAAGGGCGTGCAGAGCCAGGCTGGCCAGTTCGGCGGCGCCTTCGACGGCCGCGATGCCCACCACGCCACACTCTTCATTCCAGTGCCGACGGCGGTTTCCGTATGTCGAACTCATTAAGACTCCCGGGGTCGTGGTCCTGCTTCAAAAAGGTCGGTCAACGGGAAGCCGCCAGCCAGGCTTCCATGTGGGGGTTGATAAGCAGCCCCTCCTTGCGGCCGCTGGCCACGGCCAGCATTCGGCCCGCCTCCAGGGCGGTATCCGCCTCGCCCCTGATCAAAAGACGCCATAATACCCCGGATAGTACCGGGCCCTCCTGGCCCAGGGGGAAGGAAACCACATCCACCGGAGTGATCCCCGGCGCCGATTCCCCACCCAGCAGCAGATCATAGAGCCGGCCCTGTTCCATGGTCTCGGTTTCCAGATCCGTTCCCACGGCGGAGCCGGGCCACTGCGGGTCGAGGGTGTTGCCGGCCGGCGTCCGGTCCAGCCAGGACGCTTCGGCGCCGTCCAGGGTAAAATGTCCGTAATGGTGTTTGTTCGGGTTGAAGTACCGGCCCACGTCCAGCAGCCGGGCAATGGAAACCCCGGATTCCCCACCCCAGAAGGAGTGCATTTCACACCGAAACAAACCCTCCAGGAGATGCCCGCCCTCCAGGCGGTCCTTCATGACCAGCAGGGCGGTGGCCGCATGCAGATCCACGCCCTTGTGGCTGGTCAGCAGCGTGGTCTGACCGGCGGTCGTGGCATCGGTCCGGGATGTCGACGGGCTATTCATGGCGTCCTTTCAAAAACCGGATCAATTGGGGTCAACACAACTCGACCAACCGGCGCATCAGGAAACTGCCGGGACCCGCGGATTCCAGAAGATTGAAATCCCCCGCGGCGGCCTGGCGCAACCGGCCCCAGGCATGGGGCAGATCTTCGGGCACGTGGCGCAATTGTGCGGCGCGCTCCGGGTGCGGCATCATGGCCAGCACGTTGCCGGCGGCATTGGTCAATCCCGCCACATGAAGCAGGGACCCGTTGGGATTCCCGGCCGCGGCGTCCGTCCGTCCGCCCAGTCCGGTGTAGCGCAGGGCCACCAGACCGTCGCTTTCCAGCCGGGAGAAGAACCCCGGATCCTCGTGGGTGAATCGCCCCTCGGCATGGGCGATGGGCAGGGGGAAGGTGCCGTCCAGCCCTTCGACAAAGGGAGTGCGGGCCCCGGGCACGGCCTCCAGCCCGACCCAGCGGGAATGATAACCCCGGCGGCCCGGATACCGGTTCGCGGCCAGGGCCACTTCCACCGCGCCGGGTTCGATGCCCGGCACCAGGCCGGCTTCCACCAGGACCTGGCAACCGTTGCAGATTCCCAGAATGGGTTTGCCCGCCGCCTCGGCGGACAGCAGGACACGCAACAACGGATCCTTGGCGGCCACGGCCCCGGCGCGGACACGATCCTGGTAGGAGAACCCGCCCGGAATCAGGAAACCGTCGAAAACGCGCAACTCGTCCGGAGAGCGGGTCCAACGGAATATTTCCGCTTCCGCCCCGGATGCTTTCAGGATGCGGCGGGACTCCTCTTCGCAATTGACCCCCGGCAACTGGACCACCGCCACCCGCGGCTTGGCCTGCAGATTGACGGCCGCCGCGCAGGAAGCCGGATCCTGGTGGCCGGCTTCATCACCGTTGTCGGCGGGGTCGGGAACGGCGTTTTCCGCCTTGGACCCGCCCAACAACCGGGGCAAACCGGTTTGCCAGGCCTTGGTCATGTCCGTGACACTCAGGCGGAATAGACTTTCACCTGCGGCTGTGGCGACTTCGATCCCGGGTTCGGCCGTCACTTCTCCCAACCGCCACCAGTCGGTCCCGGCGGTGTCCAGGATGTCGACGGCCTGCTCCAGGTCGTCGGCCGCCAGGGTCACCAGGAATCCTCCCGCTTCGCTGAACAGGAATTCCCGCACCGAGAGATGAGCCTGACCTTCGGGAATCCTGATGTCGGCGCCGTGGCACGACCCGGCTTCCTGGCCCATGGCCATCTCGCTGAGGCAAACCGCCAGGCCGCCGTCGCTGATGTCGTGGGCGGCGGAGACAACCCCCGCGCGCACCAGTTCGATGACGCCCCGGATTTCACAGCGGGCGGCATCGAAATCCAAGGCGGGAACGGCCGGCCGGCCGGCCTGGAACCCCGCGTCCAGATACAGGGAACCCTGCATCTCCGGCAGCCGGGAACCGACCATCAGGATAATGTCGCCGGCGTCCTTGAAACGCTGGCTGCGGCAGTGGGTGTAGTCGTCGATCAGGGCCACGACCGCAACAATGGGCGAGGGCGCCACCGAACGCCCGGTGCTGCTCTGGTTGTAGAAACTCACATTGCCCGAAATGACCGGAAGCGGAGCCCCGGGCTTGGCGTAGCATCCCACCTGGCGGCAGGCGTCCCCCACTCCTTTGACGGCCTCGGTGAACTGGCCGAACGACGCCGGGATTTCCGGGTTGCCGAAATTGAGACAATCCGTGATCGCGGCCGGTTCCCCTCCGACACAGGCCACGTTGCGGCAGGCTTCGAGCACGGCCGCGGCACCGGCGGTCCAGGGATCGGCCAGTCCCAGCAGGGGGTTGCCGTCGGCGCTGAGGGCGACGGCCTTGCGGCTGCCCTCCACCGGGGCGATGACGCCGGCATCCGCCTCGCCGGGCCGGAGAATGGTTGCGGCCTGGACCTCAGGATCATAGTGCCGGTAGATGTATTCCCGGCTGGCCACGTTGGGATGGCTCATCAGGGCCAGCCACTCGTCGGCAATCCGGTCACCCGGAGCCTCGGGCAGACGTTCGTCCGCGGCCACGTCCGGCCGGGCGGGCAGTTCGACCTCCCGGTCGTAGCGAATGCCTTCGGTGATGGTTTCGATGGGCGCCTGGCACAGGATCTTGTCCCCCCACCGCAGGATGTACTGGCGGTCGACGGTCACCTTGCCGATACGACGGGCGCTCGCCCCCTCGTACAGGGACGGCAGGGCGAAGTCCTCGTTGTAGATCTTCAGAACTGCCTCGGTCAGGCGGGCGGGCACGGCCAGGCCGTACCTTTCCTGGGTCTCGCTGCAGGCGCAGACCCGGGCCGGCAGATCCGCGATCTGATGCACCAGCTGCACGTCCACATCGCAGCCGAACCCTCCGGCGTCGGCAAGTTCGCTGGTCACGCAGCTCACACCGCCGGCGCCCAGGTCCTTGAATCCGATGGTCACTTTTTCCCGGCGGGCCATGGCCAGGACCTCGCGGTTGGCCACCGAAAGGATGCGTTTCAAAAACGGATCGGGTGTCTGGACCGAGCCCTTGTTCTCGGTGGCGGCCTCGGCATCAAGGGTGGCCGAGGCGAAAGCCGCCCCGCCCATGCCGCTCCAGTCGGTGGGCTTGCCGACCAGGATCAGGTCGTAGGGTTCCTTGGCGGCTTCCTTCGGCACGGCGCTGTGGGTAATGTGATCCTGCTCCACGAGGCCCACGGCCACCACGTTCACCAGGCAGTTCTCGTTGAACGAGTGATGGAAGTAGACGTCCCCGCCCAGGTTGGGCACCCCGATGGCGTTCCCGTATTGCCAGATGCCGTCCACCACCTGGCGGGCGATGTCCACCCGGTGGGCGGCCTCGTCGTCGCTGTCGGATTCCCGGTCCGGCCAGCCGAACCGCAGGGGATCCAGCGTGGCGATGACTTCGCCCCCCATGCAGTACACATCCCGCACGATGCCGCCGATCCCGGTGGCCGCGCCCTCGACGGGCATGACCTGGCTGGGATGGTTGTGGCTTTCGTGGGCGAAGATGATTCCGTAACGCTTGCCGTCGATCTCCCCGAAGTCCACGATGCCCGCATCCTCCACCGGGCCGACGACCACGTTCTCCCCCGAGGTGGGCAGATGGGCCTTCAGATGAGGGCGACTGCTTTTATAGGAGCAGTGTTCGCTCCACATGGTGTCGAACAGGGTCATCTCGGTCAGGGTGGGATCCCGGCCCAGGAGTTCGGCCACCTTCCGCGCCTCGCTCGGCGCCAGGGTCAGGCCGTGTTCCTTCAGATAGGTGGCCAGGGAAAGATCGTCATAACCACCCACGTCGATGGGTGAAAAGCTCTCGTCACAAAAAGCCATGATTCTCCAGCGGGAAAGCGCGTGTCAACTGCGTCAACAGGGCCTTGAAGGGGCCAATTTAACAGGTGACGCCCGGAGGGGAAAGCAGGAATAAGCTTAAAGGAGGGATGGGGGAAAAAAATCCGCCCCGGTTCGAGAACCGGGGCGGAAAAAGCGCTTTCAATAAGATGAGACTTATTTGGCAGGCTTGGGATGGCAGCCGGCGCACTTCTTGGGTGCGGGACTGTCGGCGTGCTCTTTGAGGTATTCCTTGTGACAGCCGACGCAGTTAAGGTGGTAAGGATTCTTCTTGGAGCTTTTTTCCTTGCAGCTGGGAGTTTCAGCCTCTTCGGGCTCCAGGTGGCAGGAGGAGCAGGTGGCTACTTCCATTTCGCCCACGTTTTCAGCCGTCAAGCCTTCGGTGGTGTGATGGCAGTCCACACAGGTGGCAAACTCGAAGTGGGCCTTGTGGGGAAACTCGACGGCGGCTTTGGTGTCGGCACAGGCGTCAATGGTGATGTTCTCGGGGAGCGCGGTGGCCTCGGGTGCTTCTTCAGCGAAGGCGACAAGGGCGGCCAGGGCCGTCAACACGATGATGGTCATCAGAAAGAGCTTCCGCATCTGGGATCCTCCTAGCGGGTTCACAAAATAGAGCACCGACCGGTCCGGCCGGTATTGTTACCTGTGAAAATTATTACGCCCCCCCCCACCAAGTCAAACCAATAGTCACAAAATCGTCATGAAAATGAAACTCGTTACCAGTCCTTCAACTGCAGGGTCCGCTCGAAAATCACCGGCACGTTGCGCAGCTGATGATCCAGATCGAAGCACCGGTCCAGGGTGGCCGCATCCAGGGTGGCGGTGATTTCCTCATCCTCGCCCAGAGCCTGGCGCAGGGGCACATCCTCGTCCCAGACCCGCATGGCGCAGCGCTGGACCCGGGCATAGGCCTCTTCCCTGCTGACGCCCGCTTCGGTCAGGGCCAGCAGGACCGGCTGGCTGAAGTACATCCCCCGCACCTTCTCCATGTTGCGTTTCATGTTTTCGGGGTAGACGACCAGACCGCGGACCAACCAATCCATCTTGGTCAGCATGTGATGCAGGGTGTGCGAGGCGTCGGGAAAAATGATGCGTTCGACCGAGCTGTGACTGATGTCGCGCTCGTGCCACAGGGCCACGTTCTCCAGGGCCGTGTGCGCGTACCCCCGAAGCAGCCGGGCCATGCCGGTCAGCTTTTCGCTGACGATGGGATTCTTCTTGTGGGGCATGGCGCTGCTGCCCTTCTGCCCCTTGCCGAAACTCTCCTCCACCTCGTGGACGTCGGTGCGCTGCAGGTTGCGGATCTCCACGGCCATCTGTTCGATGGTAGCGCCGAGCACCGCGACGGCCGACAGCCAGGCGGCGTGCCGGTCGCGCTGGACGACCTGGGTGCTGGCCTCGGCCACCTTCAAACCCAGGCGCTTCATGGTTTCGGTTTCCACGTCCGGATCGAGGTGGGCGATGGTGCCCACCGCTCCGGAGATCTGTCCGTAGGCGATTTCCTCCTGCGCGGCGTCCAGACGGACCAGGCCGCGCCTGAGGGCGGACCAGTAGACCATCAGCTTCAAACCGAAGGTTGTCGGCTCGGCGTGGATGCCGTGGCTGCGGCCGATCATGACCGTGTCCCGGTGTTCGACGGCCTTGGCTTCGACACTGTCCAGGAGCTTGATCAGCGAGGCCCGCAGGATGGCGCCCGCTTCGGTGATCTGCAGGGCCAGGGCGGTATCGAGCAGGTCGCTGCTGGTCATGCCCTGGTGCACGAAACGGCTGGCGGGACCGATGTACTCGGCCATGTTGGTCAAAAAAGCTATCACGTCGTGCTGGACGGTGTTTTCGATTTCCAGGACCCGAGCCGTTTCGAAATTTCCCTTGGCGCGGATCTCGGCGGCGGCCTCCCGGGGAATCTCGCCCCGGTCCGCACGGACTTCACAGACGACTGTTTCGACTTCCCGCCAGATGCGGAAGCGGTTCTCATCGGACCAGATGGCCGTCATTTCGGGACTGGCGTAGCGGGAGATCATGGGAATCCTTCCTGGCCGTTCCTGACCTAAAGAAATTAACGGAACCGGCGGGCCTTACCGCCGACCCGGACCACCACAAGCTAATCTGCGGTCAGGCGCATGGTCAAGCCCCGGCCGGACGGCCGCCCGATTTCGCCGGTTTCGGACCCCTTATTGTTTTTGACCTGCGCCGAATGCTGTGTGGGGCTATCTTGGAGGCCGACCGGGCTGTCCCGGTCCAGGCATGCATCCCTTATCAATCGCAAGGAACACCGCCGATGGTCGACCGCAAGAAACTGGATCGCCAAGGACTGCTGCACCTGTTGGTCGTCTATGTGGTGTGGGGCAGCACCTACCTGGCCATCCGCGTCGCCGTGCGGGAAGGCGCCGGTTTCCCGCCTTTCATGATGGCCTTCATGAGGGTCCTTGTCGGCGCGGCCATACTGCTGACCTGGGCCCGGTTGAAAAAGGAACGAATCCTCCTGACCCGCCAGGAATTCCCCCTGTTCCTGGGCAGTGGCATTCTCCTGTGGGTCGGCGGCAACGGTCTGGTGACCTGGGCGGAGATGCGGGCCTCATCGGGGCTGGCGGCCCTGCTGGTGGCCGCCATGCCCATCTGGGCCGAGTTGATCACCACGGTGATCGACCGGCGTCCGCCCACTCCCAAAATGACCGGCTCGATCCTGTTGGGGTTCACGGGGGTGGCCGTTTTGTCCTGGCCCGTGCTGCGGTCCGGCACCCGGGCCGACGTGTTGGGCGTGGTGGCCCTTCTGCTGGCCCCCCTGTTCTGGGCCATCGGCTCCATCTGGTTCCAGCGGCGCAAACCGGACCTGTCGGTACGGGCGATTTCCGGCTGGCAGATGCTCTGCGGGGGGCTGGGTTTCCTGGTCGTCATTCTGGTCCGCGGGGAAGGGCTTCCCCACCCCACCACCGAGGCCTGGCTGGCCTGGGGCTACCTGGTCGTCTTCGGGTCGGTGTTCGCCTTTACCAGCTACATGGCCACCCTGCGCCTGCTGCCCTACCAGATCGTGATGACCTACGCCTACGTCAACCCCGTGATCGCCGTTTTCCTGGGTTGGCTGATCATTTCCGAAGAGGTGACCGCCTGGACCCTGGGCGGCGCCGCCCTGGTCGTGGCGGGCGTGGCGGGCATCTTCAACAACCGGTCCTGACTACGGTTTGCCCCCGGGCAGGGGAATGGCCAGGGCTCCGGATTTCTGATCGCGGCGCGTCGAGTCCGGCCATTTGACGGTCACCTGGTCGCCGGGAACCGGTGCCGGGCCGCCCCGCCTGTTTTCCAGAAGGACCAACCCGCGCTCCGAACAGCCGTACCGTCCCCGTTTGCCGTTCGGCAGATCGAATCCCTCCGAAACGACCCGGACCACGCTGCAGCCCTTGCCCGGGGTGCGGGCCGGACGAATACGCACCGGCGGGTTCTCACCCCGGGTCAGAAACAGGAAAGACAGACTTGCGCGATCCCTGGGCAGTTTGGCCTTGTGGCTGAGCCGGGACAACCAGGCAGGCGTATCACCGGCGGGAAACGTGAAATGGCACCAGGGCGTGTTGCGCCGGCCGGGCATGGGACAATCTTCGCCGTGCGGGCAGGGTGCGGGAATCCGCCAGCCCCGCTCCAGCGCGGTCTGGCGAATGCGTGACAGCGACCGGCCGGAGTCACGCACGCCGGATTCGACCAGCAGGATCGCGCCGTCACGGGCCACCTGTCCCTCCCACCTTTCCAGCAGGCGGGTCTCGGCCGAAGCGAGGTCACCGCCCGCACCGCGGGCGCCGCGTCCACCGCGGGAACCGTGATCCATTTCGCTGATGAAGTTGGCCATAACCAGCAGGTCCGCGGGCCTGAATTTCTTCCGGCCGGCGGGCTGGTTGTCGGTCCTGACCTTCCAGGGTGTCCGCCCCGCCAGGGATCCGAAAAGTTTCCGGCCGACCTTCAGCGCGGGTTCGGAACGATCGACCGCCAGATAGTCCAGTTCCTGCTCCCGCATACCCGGCCGCGACAACCACAGGGCGTGCAGGAAGGTCAAGGGCCCCGCCCCCAGGTCGACGATGTGCGAACCCGGCTTGACGGCCAGGTCCATACCCGCCAGCAGGCGGCCCTGACGATAGATGTTCCAGGGCAGATTGTAGTGCAGATAAGCCGCCAGGAATTCGGGCCGGGTCATGTAGTCGCGGGGCAGGTTTTCCCGGTCGACGGTCAGGTAGTCCGACAGGCGGCGGATGCCGGCCGGAAGGGTGGCGCGGTGTTTGGTCTTCAGGGGGAAGGCATCCGCCAGGGCGTGGGGCAACCCGGCCAGTCCATCGAGGAGTTCGGCTGAAGGCAGGGGAAAAAGGCCCGTATCCTTCATGGAATCCGCGGACTCTCCAGGTGCCGGCCGGGCGCCAGGTGGTTCTGCACGTAATCGGCGACCGCGTCCTCGAGCACCGTCTGGGGCCGGTCGTACCCCGCGGCCGCAAGCTTGGCCATCCGGGCCTCGGTGTGGTACTGGTACTTGCCCTTGAGATGTCCGGGCATGGGGATGTACTCGATGGCGGGCTGGCGGTCCAGCGCCTTGAAGATGGCGCCAATCAGCCGGTTCCAGTCCTTGGCCTCGCCGCTGCCCACGTTGAAGATGCCGTTGGCCTGCGGGTTGTCCGCGAACCAGACCGTCATGTCCACGGCATCCTTCACGTAGACGAAATCCCGCTGCTGGCCGCCGTCGGGGTACTGCGGCCGGTCCGATTGGAAAAGTTTCACCTGACCGGTGGCGGTGATCTGTTCGAATCCCTTGCAGACCATGGACCGCATGTCGCCCTTGTGCCACTCGTTGGGGCCGAAAACGTTGAAGTACTTCAGGCAGACGATGCGTTCGAGCAATCCCTCGGACCGCGCCCACATATCGAAGTCCTGCTTGGACTTGGCGTACAGGTTGAGGGGCTTCAATTCATCGAGCCGGGACTCGTCATCATCATAGCCCTGGTCCCCGTCGCCGTAGGTCGCGGCGCTGCTGGCGTTGATGAACCGCACGCCCGACTCCAGGCACAGAAGACAAAGCTTGCGTGTGTAGCCGAAGTTGTTCTCGTCGAGATAGGCCGCATCGGTTTCAGTGGTGCTGCTGCAGGCGCCCATGTGATAGAGGGTCTCCAGACCGTCGGCATTATCCGGATCGACCAGCCAGGCCAGGAACGCGTCCTTGGTCATGTACCGGTCGTAACGCAGCGGTTCCAGGTTGGCGTTGCCCGCATCAGTGGCGTGGACGTCGACCACGATGATGTCCTGCCGACCGGCCTGGTTCAGCTTCCACACGATGTTGCTGCCGATGAACCCGGCGGCGCCCGTCACTGCAATCACGGCAAACTCCCGTTTCCGAAGTATTCCTGAAGTCTAGAAGAACTTCTTGGCCAACCCCAGCGCCCCCTGCTTCCAGGGCACCCGGTGGGTCACGCCGTCACTCTCGGCGAACTCGTCCTGATGGGCCAGATACCACTCGAAGTTACGGATCAGGGCATCCTTGTTCGAGTACTGCGGCGCGTAGCCCAGAATCCGCTTCGCCTTGTCGATGGAGACGAACGAGTCCTTGCTCGCGGTCTCGTACACCCATTTATACAACGGCGACATGCCCAGTTTGTCGAGCAGGCGCAGGGCCCAGATCACCGGTTCGGCGGGGAACCCCTTGACCTTCCCGCCGTGGCCCGCGTAATCCAGGACCGCCTGCCAGTCCTCTTTCATGGTCGTGTACTCGCCGGCGCCGATGTTGAACGTGTCGTTCACGATGCCGTCGTCCAGCGTGCTGCACAGCCAGATGGCCTGGCACAGGTCGCCGATGTCCAGCAGCTGGTACCGGTTGTCGCCCCGCCCGATCATGGGGAAGCCGCGGCCGTCCTGGGCCCAGTCGTACAGCAGGGCGAACACGCCCAGGCGCTCGGGACCGATGAAGCTCTTGGGCCGGATGATCGGCACGATCATGCCCTGCTCCTGGAACTCGTGGCAGACTGTTTCCGCCTCGACCTTGGCGTGCCCGTAGGGGCCGACGCCGTCCAACTGGTCGTCCTCCAGCAGGGGGTGATGGTCGGGAATGCCGTAGACCGCGGTGGAGGAAATATGGACGAACCGCCCCACTCCGTGCTCCTGCGCGGTTTTCAAAAGCAGCCGCGTGCCGTCGATGCCGGTGGTCACGATGTCATCGTGCGGATACAGCGGCAGGGCCATGGCGCAGTGGATCACCAGGTCCACGCCCTCCATCGCCTTGGTCACCGCTTCAGGGTCGCGGATATCGCCCTTGACGATCTCGATGCGGTCCTGGCAGTCGGCATAGGTGAAATCGGCGAAATCCAGGGACCGGACGTTCACACCCTTGTCCAGCAGGAACCGGATGAGATTGATTCCCGTAAAGCCCGATCCACCGGTCACCAGGACCCGGCGCCAGGCCGCCGGCTGATCGTTCACGCTGTTTCCTTCTTGAGCTGTCACTTCACGTCTCCTGTGTAACTTGCTGTTTTTACTCGTTTTCCGAATCTTTCAACAAACCGGAAGTTTCTTCTTCCAGGAGGATCTCCCCTTCCCACAACTCGCCGCTCCGTTCGGCGCGAAACTGCAGCCGATCGCCTACGTTGGCGTCATAGACCACCCGGTACAGGGTATCCAGGTTTTCCAGGGGAATGCCCTCGATCTCCCTGAAGATGTCGCCGGGCCGCAGCCCCGCCTTCCAGACCGGGGAGCCCTGCTGCACGGCCATGACCACCGCCCCCACCGGGTTGGTGAGCCTCATGTATTCCATGATGCCCGGGGAAAGTCTCTGCAGCGAAAATCCCAGGTTGACCTGCCGGTAATGACCGTATTTCCGGATTTCCGCGACGACCCTCATGACGCGGGACACCGGCAGGGCGAAACCGATCCCCACACTGCCGCCGGAATCCGAAAAGATGAAGGTGTTGATGCCGACCACTTCACCCCGGGTATTGACCAGCGGCCCGCCGCTGTTGCCGGGATTGATGGCCGCGTCCGTCTGAATCATGCCGAGGTAGGCCCGCTCACCCTTGGTCTGGCGGATGTCCCGATTCAGGGCACTGATCACGCCCACGGTTACGGTCGGCTGGGTGTCGGCCAGGAGGTAGCCGTAGGGCGACCCGATGGCGATGACCCATTCCCCGATCTGCAGGGTCTCCTCGGCGGCAAGGCGTGCCACCGGCAGGTCCTTGGCCTGGATGCGCAGGACGGCCAGGTCGTAACGGTCGACTTCGTCAAGTTTGACGGCCTGGTACTGCCGGCCGTCCGACAGGGTCACGATGATCTGCACCGCACCGGCCACCACGTGCTGGTTGGTGACGATCAGGCCGTCCTCCGAAACGATCAGACCCGACCCCATATTCTGAACGTTGCGAAAGTAGTTTCGCTTGGGAATGATGCCCATCCGTTCCAGCATGGCCATCGAGGGATCCCGGACCGATTGCTGTTGCACCACGTTGATGCTGACCACCGCCGGGGCCACCTGGCGCGTGGCCCGGACAATGGCGTTTCCCCGTTCATGCGAAAGATCCTCGAGAACGCTTCCCGGATCCCCGTTCGGGGATCCGACCGAATCAGCGTAAGTATCGCCGCTGACCGTCGCGGTCACCCCGTGGCCGTCCCGGCCGTTCGGATCGTCATCGGCACCGCGCAGGAAGGGGGAATCGGACCTGGTGGCGAGCAGAATCCCGCCCAAAGCCACTCCGGCAAGCAGTCCCAGTAAAACCCCGGTCCATGCGTTGCGGCCGCTCATTACTTGCCGCCCTGCAACTTGTCCCAGTCGGCCATGAATCCGGCCAGGCCCTTGTCGGTCAGCGGATGGGCCACCAGTTTCCTGATCACCTCGGGCGGGATGGTGGCGATGTCGGCGCCCAGCAGGGCCGAATCCACCACGTGCAGGGGGTGGCGGACCGAGGCAACGATCACTTCGGTTTCATACCCGTAGTTCTCGTAGATGTCCACGACATCGCTGATCAGTTGCATGCCGTCCTCGCTGACATCGTCCAGGCGGCCGACGAAAGGCGACACGTAGGCCGCGCCGGCCTTGGCCACCAGCAGGGCCTGGCTCGTGGAAAACACCAGGGTGGCGTTGACCGGGATGCCCTCGGCGGCCAGGGCCGCGGTCGCTTTCAGACCTTCGTAGGTGGTGGGCACCTTGACCACGATATGTTCGCTGAGGGCCGCCAACCGCTTGCCCTCTTCGATCATGCCGGCCGCGTCGAGGGCGGTCACTTCGCCGCTGACGGGACCCTGGACCACTTCGCAGATCTCTTTCAACACGCTGTCGGTATCGGTGTTGCCTTCCCGGGCCATGAGGCTCGGGTTGGTGGTCACCCCGTCACACATGCCCATGGCCTTGATTTCCTTGATGGCCTCGAGGTTGGCCGTGTCGATGAAGAATTTCATGGGGTCTCTCCTTGGGGAGGTGTGACTTGTTCAATGTAACCGGGGTCCATCAACCGTTCCGGATAAACAACTTCTTCGAGAAAAAGACCCCGGGCGGGCGCCATGCGGCCCGACGCGCTGCGGCTGCGGGCGGCCAGAATCCGGGGAATATCGTCGGCTTCCCGTTCGCCTCTTCCGATTTCCGCCAAGGCCCCCATCATGTTGCGGACCATGTGGTGCAGGAACCGGTTGGCCCGGACGTGAAAGATAGCCGAATCATCCCCCCAATCAAAGGCGCAAAGGCCGACATCGCAGAGGTTGTGGTCCTCCTTGAGCGATTTGGCCTTGCAGAAGCTGCTGAAATCGTGGGATCCGACAAAGGCCGCGGCCGCCCGGTCCATGGCTGCCCGGTCCAGGGGCCGGAAGATGTACCAGCAGTGCGGGCGAAAGATATCCCGCACCTGGATGAGATTGTAACTGTAGCGCCTGGCGATGGCCGAGTGGCGGGCGTTGAAGGAAGGCGAGACGCGGCGGATGCCCTGGATGTCGATGTCGTCGGGCATCATGCGGGGAAGGGCCCCGATCACCCGGTCGACCTCGGCTGCGGTTTCCACCGTCAGGTGCGCGACCTGGCCCCGGGCATGAACGCCCGCGTCGGTCCGGCCCGCGGCCACGGGAATGGCGTCCCGGCCGAGCAGCCGGGTCAATTCATGACGCATGTCGCCCTGGACCGAGCGGGCATCCGGCTGGATCTGCCAGCCATGGAAGGCCGTGCCCACATAGGCCAGGTCGATGCGCAACCTGAAAACCTCGTTCACCGGACGACCTCCAGACCGCCATGGCTCAAATACCAGACCAGGGCCGCTGTCCAGATCCCCAGCAGCGCCAGCTGCGGAAAGGGCACCCCGCCGGAAATCCGGGTGTCGGGCCGGCGGTGGCGCAGGGACAGGGTCAGGGCTTCGGCCCTGCGGGCCAGGTTCTCCAGCAGGGGAACCACCACCCGCGCGCGGGCCACGGATCTGCCGGCCCATCGTGTCAACCGGGACCGGACCGACAGGTTCCGACCGCCACCGGCGACGGAACGGCGCATGGTGACCACGGCTTCGATCCGGCGTCCCTCACCCAGCACGACCGGAGCGGTGCCCATGGCCACGGCCAGCATCAACCCCAGGTCGTCGGTGGGCAGGCCTGCCCGGCGGGCCGGACGCAGCCACCAGCCCACACCCAGAACCAGATCATCCAGCGGGGTCACGCGCAGATAAAGACCCAGACAGCCGACCGAACAGGCGACGCGCAGCAAAGCTTTGCCGGCGGCCAGCGCGCCGGCGGTCGAGGGGTGCCCCAAAGGTGCGGCCCACGTCGTGGTGAAGGTGTGCACGATGATCACCAACACGGCCACCGGAGCCCATGGTCTGAGGGCGGCCAGCTGCCCCCGCGGTCCCATTCCCGTCCAGGCAAGGGCCACCGTGAGGACCAGGGCCATGACCGCCAGGCCTGCCGGCGCGGCCGCCATGCAGGTCACCAGGGCCAGGACCGCCCCCGACAACCGGACGGCGGGATGGAGTCCGCTCAGCGGCGTGGTTTTCAATCCCGAGGGGGCGAATGAGGCTCCGTTGATCACAGCGCGGAATCTCCGGCCAAAAGACCGGCGATCTGGACGGCGTTCCAGGCGGCGCCCTTGAGCAGGTTGTCGGCGACCACCCACAGCAGAAGGGCGTGGGGATTGTCCGGATCCTTGCGCAGACGGCCGACATGGACCGTGGTTGAACCGGCGATTTCCAGCGGGGTAAGAAAACCGTGGGGATCGGGATCCACCTCGACGCCGGGCCATTCGGCCAGGGCGGCGGCCGCCGCCTTCAGGTCCACCGGCTTGTCACACACGAGCCGCACCGCGGCGCTGTGACCGGTTTCCACGGGAACCCGGGTGGCGGTGCAGCTCACCGCCAGGTCGGCCGAACGGTCCAGGATCTTGCGCAATTCCCGGACGACCTTGGCTTCCTCTTCGAAGGACCCGTCGTCCAGCGCGGGGCCGATGGCGGGGATGGCGTTGCGGAAAACAGGACGACCGAATGGGCCGTCCGTGTTCGCCGCGTGGCCCTGCTCCTGGTTTTCCATTTCGGCAACGGCGGCCTGCCCGGCGCCGGAAACCGCCTGCAGGGTGGTGATGTGGGCTTCGGTGACGCCGAAAACACGATCCAGGGGAGCCACGGCCATGGCTATCTGGATGGTGGAGCAATTGGGATTGGCGATGATGCCGCCGCTGCCAGCGGAACCCACAACCAGCTGACCGTTGATTTCAGGGACCACCAAAGGGACACCAGCGGTCATTCTGAAGGCGGAGGAATTGTCCACGACCCAGGCCCCCGCCGCGGCGGCCACCGGACCCCAGGTCCTGCTGGCCTGACCACCGGCGCTGAACAGCGCGACGTCCACACCCTCGAATCCGTCAGTCGTTACTTCCCGGCATTCCAGGGAGCGGCCGGCAAATTCCAAACTCGTTCCCGCGCCCCGGGAAGAAGACAGCAATACGGGATCACCCGTGACCCATGGGCGGTCCTCGATCAGCTTCAGCATCGTTCGGCCCACAAGACCGGTGGCGCCCAGAACCGCGACTTTCATGGAATCTCTTCTTCCTGATTGGATAACCGTATTTGCGGGTCATGGTAACACCCCCGTTACGGGGGGTCAAAAGCGGTGATTGGCCCATCGGCAAAGCAATGTTAATCTCATCCACGTGAATCATTCTGGAACATCAGAAACGGGGACGTGAAATGAGCCGAAAATTCAAAACATCAACGGGAGTCCACCTGTTATTCCCCGTGGCCCTGGTATTCCTCGGCCTGGTCGTCATCCTGGCCGGCTGCCTCCCCGAACCCGACGATCGCCAGGACAAGCTGGCCGTCGTCGCCCGCTGGCAGGATCAGCGCCTGGCCCCCCTGGACTCGCTGGTCACCATGCTCACCGACGAGGATGCCCATGTCCGCCTGGCTTCCGTCAGGGCATCCGGCCTCATCGGGCGCGATGATGTCCTGCCCCAGATGGTCGCCGCGCTTGACGACCCCAGCGTCACCGTCCGCGCCGAGGCCGTCTGGAGTCTCGGCCTGCTGGGCAGTGACGATGCCCTTCCCGCCATGGAAAATGCGGCCAAGGACCCCCGGCCGGTCATCCGCCAGGCTGCCCTGGCCGCCCTGGCCCATGTCCCCAACGACGGGCAGGCCCTGCTGGCGGCCGCCGTCCAGGGCGAGGCGGCCGAAGTCGCCCTGGCCTGGGATGGATTGCGCAACATGGCCGACCGTACGGACACCGAAAGCCTGGTGGCCGTCATCCGGGCGGCCCTGGCCCGGCCCGAAGCCGATGTCCGCTGGCGGGTCCTGCGGTGCGGGGAACTGGTCCCCGATCCGGCGCTGGCCGAACTGGCCGCACCCTTCGCCTCGGCCGACGAGACCCAGGTCCGGGTTCACGCCTACCGCTGCCTGGCGCGGCACGAGTCCCCGGTTTCTCTGAACGCCGTTCTGGAAGGATTCGAGAGCCACGAGGGATTTCGCGACAGGGACAACGCGCGCGTGACGATTGCCGGCTGCCGGGCCCTCGGGCGTTTGGGCGGCCTGGCCCTGGCCCCTGAAGGCGCCGCCGATCCCGGAAAAATCGCCGCGGTCCTGATCACCGCCGCGGGCAGCGGCGACCCCCATGTCGCCGAGACGGCCCTGGCGGCCATGGCCCGAATGGTTGCCGCCGCTCCCCTGCCCCCGGAAGCCGCCGACCAGGAAAGCCTGCTGCCTGTGTGGCGTATTCGCATGGCCCGCTCCGCGCGCTCCCATCTGGACCGCCCCCATACCGGCGTCCGGGCCGCGGCATTGGCCGCCGCCGCCGCGGTGCGCGGAACCGGTTCCGCGGACGACCTGACCCGTTCCCTGGCGACCGATGAATCGCCCCTCGTTCTGGCGGCGGGCCTGCGCGCGGTCAGCCGCCATCATCCCGATCCCGCCGCGCTGCTGGTCCATTTCGCGGAGATCGATTTCCCCACCGACTTCGGGGAATTCGCGCGCCCGGTGCTGCACAATGCCAGGGTGCGCGAAGCGGCCTATGAAGGTCTGGCCCACCTGCTGAAGGAAAGACCGGAACTGGTGCCGGATTCCTCGTCCGGCGCCCGCCTGGAAAGCCATCTTTATGCGGGTTTGGACGACAAGGATTTCGTGGTTGCCGCCAGCACGGCGGACCTGGTCGGCGACTTCCCCTGCTGCGGGTCCCTGAGCGCCCTGATCAGACTCTGGGATCGTGCGGCCGGGCCCGACCGGTTCGAATTGAGAAGGGGTGTTTTGGCGGGCCTGACCAAGATGCTGGATACCGAAAAAGGCACCTGGCAGGGCCCCGACAGTTTGAGAACGCAGGCGGCGGCGCTGCTGCGGCGGTCGTTCGATTCCACCGATATCCGCCTCCGCCTGGAAGGCCGCCTGGCGGCCCTGGCGAGCGGCATCCTGCCTGACAATCTCATCCCCACCGAAGCCAGTCTCAAGGCCACCCTGCCCGCCGTGGCGAGGAACCCCGGCCAACCCCCGGTGGCCGTCCCGTTCGACGCGCCCCGGGTGAGATGCGTCACGCCCCGGGGTGAGTTCGTCATCGAACTGGATGGCCGGATCGCGCCCAACACCTGCGCCGTTTTCCTCGATCTGATCAAAAAGGGATACTACGACGACCTGACCTTCCACCGGGTCGTTCCCGATTTCGTGGCCCAGGGCGGGGATCCCCGCGGCGACGGGTGGGGCGGTCCGGGCTACACGATCCGCAGCGAGTGGAGCCGCGCCCGTTACGAAAGAGCCGCCGTGGGTATCGCCCACGACGGCAAGGACACCGGCGGCAGCCAGTTTTTCGTCACCCTGTCCGAACAGCCGCACCTGAACGGCCGCTACACCATTTTCGGCGCGGTGACCAAGGGCATGGAAGTCGTCGACGCGCTCGAGGTGGACGACCACTTCCGCTTCGAGATCCTGCCCTGATCAGCTCCGCAGGACCTTGATCAGCGTCGCCCAGGTGGGTGACGCCCCGTACATCAGGATACCCATGCGGAACAGCTTGCCCGCCATGCGGGCGGCCAGCCAGATCGAACCCGCCATCAGGACCCAGGACAGGCCTATCTGCCACAGCGGCGGGGTTTCCACGCACACCCGCATGAACATGAGCACCGGCGAAAAAAGCGGGACCAGGCTGAGCACGACCGACACCGTCGAATCGGGAGACCGCAGCACCATGCTGAGCATCACCATGGGCAGAACCAGCCCCATCAGCAGCGGCGTATGGAACTGCTGGCTGTCCTGGACGGTGTTGCACATGGCGCCGATGCCCGCGTACAAGGTGGCGTAAAGAAAAAACCCGAGCAGGAAAAAGGCGATGAAGTTGACCAGGATCACCGGCGTCAGGAAGGCCGTGTCGAGACTGATGTCGCCGACCGACACGCCTTGCTGGCTGAGGATCAGCAACGTGCCCGACCAGATGGCGAACTGGGTCAGCCCGGCCAGGCCGATGCCCATGACCTTGCCCAGCATCAGGTCCCCCGGCGAAATGCTGGCCAGCAGGACCTCCACCATGCGGCTGCTCTTTTCCTCGATCACGGCGGTCAGGGTGTGGCTGCCGTACATGATCACCATCATGTAGATGATCATGATCAGGACGATGGCCATGATGAAGCTCACGTCCTCGTCCTGCTCCTGCTCCCCGCCTTCGGCGGTCAGGGCGATGTTCGACCAGACCGTCCGCGCGGCCAGATAGGAGAACAGGGTGTCCGGCACCTGGGCCGCGGCGAACCGGTGCTCGCGCAGGACCCGGTTCAGGGCCGGGCGCAGGACCTCGTCCCGCATGACCAGGGCGCTGACGGATTTGTTGTAGAAGGTGGCCATCCCGGAATCGAGAAAGTCCGGCGAGACCACGATCCCGCTGTGGATCGACGCGTCCAGGATGGACTCCTTCATGAGGGCCAGGGCCTCGTCGGTCGAGCCGGCGGGCGATTCGATCAGTTGCAGATTCACGTTGTCGTCGCCGCGGTCGGCCAGCACCTCGGTCAGCTGATCGAAGTACAGGCCCGAAGGATCGATCACGCCGACGGTGCGGGTGTCCTCGACACCCTTCTCCGCCAGCAGGACCGGCATCACGATGAACATCGACATCAGGGCCGGTCCGATCAGGGTGCCGATGAGGAAACTCTTGGAGCGAACCCTTTCCAGGTATTCCTTGCGGATGACTGTCAGGATCTTCTTCACGACGGCACCCCCCTGCGGTGGCGGGCCACGGCTTCGAGAAAGATCTCGCTCAGGGAAGGCCGGTTCGCCGAAAACAGGGTCAACGGCCCGAACACCATCAGGTCCGGCAAAAGTTCACGCGGGTTGACCCCCTCGGCGAGTGTCAACCGCCAGCTGCTGTCGGATTTTTCCCGGTGCAGGACACCGGGCAGGTCGGCCGGCGGCTCGGGATTTCCCTCCCAGGCCACCCGCACCGACTGGAGGGGAAAATCGGCCCGCACCTTCTCGAGCGGCCCGTCGAGAATGATCTCCCCCCCTTCGATCAGACAGATGGCGTCGCAGATCTTCTCGGCCTCGGCCAACATGTGGGTCGAAAAAATGATGGTGGTGCCCTTGGCTTTTTCCTCCAGGATCATGTCCCGCAGCAACTCGATGTTCAGGGGATCCAGCCCGCTGAAAACCTCGTCGAGTATGACCATTTCCGGTTCCGAAATGAAGGTGGCCGCGAACTGGATTTTCTGCTGCATGCCCTTGCTGAGCGAATCGACTTTGCGGTCCCGCCATTCGGCCAGCCCCAGGCGGGTCAGCCACCGGTCGGACCTCTGTTTCGCCTCGGCACGGGGAACCCCCTTCAACTCCGCCAGGTAGGTCAGCTGGTCCAGGCATTTCATTTTCCGGTAGAGACCCCTTTCTTCCGGCAGATAGCCGATGCTGTCCCTGGTGGCCCCGGTCAGGGGACGGCCGGCCAGGCGAATGCTGCCGCCGTCGGCCATGATGATTTTCATGATGATGCGGATGGTGGTCGTCTTGCCCGCTCCGTTGGGTCCCAGGAAGCCGTAGATGCTGCCCCGGGGAATCTCCAGGTTCACGTCCCTGGCGGCCCGGACGCTCCCGTAGGATTTGGAAACGGATTCAAGGGTGAGGATCGTTTCCCCCACCGGCGGAAGATCAAGGGTCGGTCGCGTCATGCGCTCTCCTGTCTGGTAACCGAATTTTTCGCTCCTTGAATTATCACCCTGCGGACGGATGCTGGCAACCGCCGATGGCAGGGAAAATCCCCTCCGGCCCGACTCTCCGCAGTCTGGTCCTGATGAAATTCTGGACTCCAATTAATCACATAAGTATCACAAATTTATGGCGATTTCGGGACAATTCTCCCCCGGGGACAGGGGCCTGAACTGAAACCAGTTATTCAACAAAAGGGTTTACCTCTCCTTGCCAACGCTGTATCATTCTATTATATGATTAGTTACCTGCCCATTGGAGGGATGAAATAATCTAATGCAAGGACCGGGAAATATGGGCCCCACCACGGGAGCCATTCGGAGAATCCTCGTCATCGAAGACGAGCGTGAACTCATCGATCTGCTGACACTCCATCTGACGGCAGAGGGCTACAAGGTGGATGCCGCGGCCGACGGCGAGGCCGGCCTGCGCGCCTTTCAGGCCGGGCAATACGGAATGGTCCTGCTGGACTGGATGCTGCCCTCCATGAGCGGCATCGACGTTCTGCGCGAGATCCGCTCCATGGACACCCGCACCCCCGTGGTGATGCTCACCGGGCGGGTCCAGGAATCCGACAAGGTCCTCGGTCTGGAACTCGGCTGCGACGACTACCTGGCCAAGCCCTTCAGCATCCGGGAACTGACCGCCCGGATCAAGGCCCTGTACCGGCGCATCGAAAGGGCCGAGGAACTGGGCCGGATCACCTCCGGCGACCGCATCCTTGATCTGGGCCCCCTGAAAATCGATCACGGGAAACGCAGGGTTCAGGTCAACGGGGAACCGGTGCAGCTGACCGTCAAGGAATACGACCTTTTGCACACCCTGGCGGCGCGGCCGGGACACACGTTCAGCCGCCGCCAATTGCTGGATCTTGTCTGGGAAGAGGAAACCGAGGTTTTCGAACACACGGTCAACAGCCACGTGAACCGCCTGCGCAGCAAGATCGAGGACAATCCCAACCGGCCGCGCCTGATCCTCACCGTCTGGGGCATCGGCTACCGTTTCACCGAGGAATTCTCGAGAATCTGACCCACGTGCGCCGGGATCAGGTCCGGCGCAGTTCCCGGGCCACCACCACACCCCCGACCACCGCCAGGACAAACAGGGGCGCCGCCGCGGACGGCTCTCCCAGGACCAGTTTGCCCAGGCCGAACAGGAAACCGTAGACACCGGCGCTGCCGGCGGCCCACACGCCGAGGCGCGACCAGCGAAAGCCGTCGCACCGGACTTCTGGATTCGCCCGGGCCACCGGGCCCCACCATCCGCCCGGACGGACCTGGCGATAGAAGGAAGCCAGCCGGTCCTCGTCCACCGGCCGGGTCAGGAAGGTCGTCACCAGCCAGACGGCGATGGAAACCGGCACGAGGATCAACGCCTTGTGGTGGGTCTGCAGGGCCATCTCGCCCAACCTGACGGGCGTGGCGAACAGGGCGTATTCGCGGCCGGTCTGGACCGCGGCGACCACTTCGAAACCCACGGCGAGAAAAACCGATGTGGCCAGGGCGGCAATTTCGCTCCAGGCGCTGATACGCCACCAGAACCAGCGTAGAACCAGCACCGGCCCGATACCCGCCCCCATGGCCCAGACGAACAGCCAGGCGCGGCCGATGCTGGTCAACCAGAAGGCCACCAGCACGGCAAAGACCATCATCAGGAACACGCACAGTTTGGCCGCCAGGACCGATTCCTTTTCCGAGGCGTCCGGCCGCACGAACCGCCGGTAGATGTCGTTGACCAGGTAGCTGGCCCCCCAGTTCAAATGGGTGTCGATGGTCGACATGAACGCCGCGAAAAACGACACCAGCAGCAGGCCCAGCAGGCCCGGGCCCAGGACCTCGAGCATCACCAGCGGGTAGGCCGCCTCTTCGCCATGGCCCTCCGGCATGACCGGGAACAGGACCAGGGAAACCAGGCCGGTCACGATCCAGGGCCAGTAGCGGACCGCGTTGTTGGCCACCACGAACCACAGGGTTGCGCCCCGCGCGTGCCGTTCGTCCTTGGCGGCGGCCATGCGCTGGATCAGGTAGCCGCCGCCGTCGGCGTTGTGGCTGGCCCACCACATCAGGGTCACGAAGACCAGGAACTTGAAGAAATCCGCTTCGAGGCCCATCCCCCCGCCGGGGATGAAGGCCAGGGTGTTGTCGCTGAACAGGGGGGATTCGGTGAGCCTGGCCTTCAACTGGGCCATGCCTCCCACATGGCGCGTCGCCATCACCGCCACCGAGATGGACCCCACCATGGCCAGCCCGAACTGGATGACATCGGTGACCACGACGCCCCAGAATCCGGCCAGCAGGGCGTAGCTGAGGGCCAGCGCGCCCCCGCCGATGACCGCCACCATCGGGTCGATTCCCAGCACCGCCTCGGCCACCGTGCCCATGCCCTTCAGCACCCACCCGAGGACGATGAAGTTGTAGAGGAGGGCGAAATATCCCGCCTTGAACCCCCGCAGGAAGGCCGCCGGCCGGCCGGAGTATCTCTTTTCGATCAGTTCGTTGTCGGTCAGGACCTCGGCCCGCCGCCAGAACCGTGAGAACAGGAACACGGCCAGCATCTGGCTCATGACGTAGTGCCAGCCGAACCAGTTGTACCAGATGCCGTGATCGCGAATGAAACCCGTTACCGCCAGCGGCGTATCGGCGGCGAAAGTGGTGGCCACCATGCTCGTCCCCAGAACCCACCAGGGCAGGGAGCGTCCCGACAGGAAGTACTGTTCGGTGGACGAGGAGGCCCGCTTGCGGAAGGCCAGCCCCAGGGCCAGGGTCAGGGCCACGTAGACGGCGATGACGATCCAGTCGAGGGCGTGCAGGTGGGTCATGGAATGGTTCTTCCCGACTAAGATTTCCTTGGTTGCCGATACATCCTGTCCCCGGGAGCCTAGCATGACGCCCGATTCGTTGGGAAGTCCGGGTTCACCCACCTCTTTTCCCCGATTACGCCCGGTGAGAAGACCTTGACTATGCGCCCGGACATTACAACGTTATCATTCCTGGAAATCACTTGTTCAACGCACCGGCACTGTGCCGCGAGCGGGCCTTTTCGGTCTTCAACCCATTCTTCAAAGACGAGGAATTGACATGCCGTCCTCCAAGATCATCTGGACCAAAATCGACGAAGCCCCCGCGCTGGCCACCTACACCCTGCTGCCGATCGTGCAGGCTTTCGCCAAAGGGACCGGTGTCGAAGTGGAAACGAGGGATATCTCCCTCTCCGGCCGTATCATCGCCAATTTTCCCGACAACCTATCCGAGGAACAGAAAATCCCCGATTCCCTGGCCCAGTTGGGCGCCCTGGCCAAGACGCCCGAGGCCAACATCGTCAAACTGCCCAATATCAGCGCGTCCATCCCCCAGTTGCAGGCCGCCATCAAGGAACTGCAGGACCACGGGTACGACATTCCCGACTATCCGGAGGATCCCCGGGACGACGCCGAGCACGCGCTGCAGGCCCGCTTCGCCAAGGTGCTCGGTTCGGCGGTCAATCCCGTCCTGCGTGAAGGTAACGCCGACCGCAGGGCCGCCCTTTCGGTGAAGAAATTCGCCCAGAAGAATCCCCACCGGATGATGAAGAACTGGCCGAACGAGGGTTCCCGGGCCCGGGTCGCCCACATGGATGGAGGGGATTTCTACGGCAGCGAAGCCTCCACCACCGTGGAAGGCGCCACGGACGTCCGGATCGAATTCGCGGCCACCGGCGGCGAAACGACCGTGCTGAAGGAAAAAATCTCCCTGCTGCCGGGCGAGGTCGTCGACACCTCGGTGATGAACGTCGCGGCCCTGCGCTCCTTCTTCGCCGACACCATTGCCGAAGCCAAGGACAAAGACGTTCTGCTGTCCCTGCACCTGAAGGCCACCATGATGAAGATCTCCGATCCCATCATGTTTGGCCATTGCGTCTCGGTCTATTACCAGGCCGCCCTCGAAAAGCATGCCGATGTCCTGAAGGAGATCGGCGCCAACGTCGACAACGGCCTGACCGACGTGCTGGAAAAGCTCGACCGGCTGCCGGCAGACAAGAAGGCCGCGGTCGAGGCGGACATCGCGGCGGTCTACGCCGATCGCCCCGCCCTGGCCATGGTCGACTCCCGCAAGGGCATCACCAACCTGCACGTACCCAACAACGTCATCGTCGACGCGTCCATGCCCAACGTGGTCCGCGACGGCGGCAGGATGTGGAACAACGACGACGCGCTGCAGGACACCATCGCCATGGTGCCGGACCGCAGCTACGCGACCATGTACCAGGTCGTCATCGAGGACTGCCAGCAGAACGGGCAGTTCGACCCGGCGACCATGGGCAGCGTGTCGAACGTCGGGCTGATGGCCCAGAAGGCCGAAGAGTACGGCTCCCACGACAAGACCTTCACCGCGCCGGCCGCCGGGACGATCCGCGTGGTGGACAGCGCGGGCGCCACGGTTCTCGAGCAGCCCGTGGAAACCGGCGACATCTTCCGGATGTGCCAGGCCAAGGACGAGCCGATCCGCGACTGGGTCAAACTGGCGGTCACCCGGGCCAAGGCCTCGGGCCAGCCGGCGGTGTTCTGGCTGGACGAAAACCGCGGCCACGACGCCGAGATCATCAGGAAGGTAGGCACCTACCTGCCCGAGCACGACACGTCCGCTCTGGACATCCGCATCCTGGCGCCCATCGAGGCCATGAAGTTCTCCCTGGAGCGGATCCGCAGGGGTGAAAGCACCATTGCGGTGACCGGCAACGTGCTGCGTGACTACCTGACCGACCTGTTCCCCATCCTGGAACTGGGCACCAGCGCCCGCATGCTTTCGATCGTGCCGCTGTTGAAGGGCGGCGGATTGTTCGAGACCGGCGCCGGCGGCTCGGCGCCCAAGCACGTCCAGCAGTTCCTGAAGGAAGGGCATCTGCGGTGGGATTCCCTGGGCGAATACTGCGCCCTGGTGCCGTCGCTGGAGATGATCGCCGCCAACACCGGCAACGAGACGGCCGCGCTGCTGGCCGAAACCCTCGACGCCGCCATCGGCGCCTACCTGGAAAACGCCCGGTACCCGTCCCGCAAGGTGAACGAGATCGACAACCGGGGCAGCACCTTCTACCTGGCAACGTACTGGGCCCGGGCCCTGGCCGACCAGGACAAGGACGCGGGGCTGAAGGAACGGTTCGCCGGGGTGGCCGCGGAGCTGGAGAAAAACGAGGCGACGATCACCGGGGAATTGCTGTCCGCCCAGGGCAAAGCCGTCGACATCGGAGGATATTTCCATCCGGACAACGAAGCGGCGAAAAGGGCGATGCGGCCCAGCGCGACCTTCAACGCCATCATCGACGGCATGTAGGGAATTGGTGAACATCCCTGGGGCGTCCCCCGTCGGGGGGCGCCCTTTTTTTCCGCCGGCGGATAAAGGTGGCGATTTATAAAATTATTACATTATCTTTTCATCACCTTTACAGATTACAGCTAAATTCCCCCTTGTTTCGAGTCTGTTGGATTCCGGGAGTAATCCCGGAACCGTCAAATGCCATCAAAAAAGGAGTCGCCACCTTGAGAAACAGGATTTTTTCATTCCTCGCCGGAGGACTGCTGCTGCTGTCCGCGGGTTTCGTGACCGACAGCCGGGCCGAAGATGACGACAAGAGCTTCAAACTGGGCGGCAGCCTCCGCGGACGCTACGAGTGGATGAAATTCCGCAACGACGCCACCGGTTCGGGAGACATCAAGGACACGCGGGGCCGTTTCATCTACCGGTTCCGCCTGGACGGCAAGGCAAAACTCAATCCCAAGGCCGGCGCCTACTTCCGGCTGGTGACCGGCAACGACAGCCGCAGCGGCAACACGACTCTCGGCAGCAACGTCGATTTCGCCCCCGACGTCCTCAGCATCCGCCACGCGGCCCTGGTCTACACTCCCTTGGCCAACGACAAGGGGAAATGGAATTTGGACTTCGGCCGGGTCAAGAACCCCTTCATGTGGAAGGGCGGCGGCAAGGACAAGATGATGTGGGACAGCGACATCGCCTTCTCCGGGGTGAGCTCGGTCTACGGCCGCAAGATGGGCGACAACCTCAAGTTCTTCGCCAACACCGGCTACTACGTGATCGACGAAAACAAATCCGGTGACCACGACCCCTTCCTGGCACCCCTGCAGGCGGGTCTCCGGTTCACCGGTGACAACCTCAAGGCCGGCGTCCGGGGCACGTTCTACTACATGGGTGAACTGGATGATGAATTCGTCAAGCGGGGGGCCTATGCCAAACCTCGTGAAGACATGACCGACCCTGCGAGTGAGCCCATCGACACGGCGACCTCCTCCGGCGGCAACATCGAGGACGGCCTGACCGGCGATCCAAACGGAGGCATCATCCGCGTCGTGGAAGCCCAGGCGTACGTCGGGCTCGAACTGGGTTCGTTCCCGGTGACCGCGTTCGGCGGCTACTCCAACAACACCAGCGCCACCGCCTCGGTGATGTTCGACGGCGTCGGCGCGAACGGGACGGCCTACAACCTGGGTCTTGAGGCCGGCAGCAAGAAGAAGATCCTGGCCGGCGTGGCGGGGTATCATATCGAAGCCAACGCCTTCCCTTCCCAGTTCATCGACAGCGACATCCTGGACGGTTACACCAACCGCGAGGGTGTGCTGGTCTACCTGGCCCGCAAGGTCATGAAGAACACCGAGTTCAATCTGCAGTTCTTCGTCTCGGACGCCATCGAATCGTTCGAGGACCACGAAGACCTGGACCTGTCGGTCGCGAATTCGAAAAGGACGCGCCTGCAGGTCGACATGATCTACAAGTTCTAACCCCTCGATCGAATCCGAAAAAGCCGGCCGCGGTATGGTACCGCGGCCGGCTTACTTTCATCCCCCTACCGGAATTATCGGATCAGCGGATCAACGTCATCTTGTGCCGCAGGTCACCGCTGTTGGATTTCAGCACATAGTGATAGACGCCCGAAGCCACGCCGCGGCCCCCGTTGTCCTTCCCGTCCCAGCGCACCTGGTTGTCGCCTTCCGGAGCCATGCCGTCGACCAGGGTCCGCACCAGGCGGCCGCGCTCGTCGTAGATCCGCAGCGAGACCTTCTGCGCGGACGGCAGGCTGAAGTCGATCCAGGTCTGCGGGTTGAACGGATTGGGATAATTCTGCGCCAGGGTCGTGATGCGCGGCACCACCGGGTCCGGAGCCCCTGTCAGATCCAGGATGGCCGACTGCTGGGCCACGGCGATCGGGGTGCTTTTCCCGTTGTTGTTCCAGGCGTCGTAGACTTCCTGGCCCAGGGTGTTGGTATGGTTGTTGTCGCGCAGGAACTCAACGTATTCCTTCGAGGTGGTCTGGTAGTAGTAGGCGACATCCACCCGCCGCGCCTCGTTCGGCAGCAGGTACACGGTGTCGTCCCAGTACTGACCGTCGGCATAGGAATAATCCACCGGAGGTGACTGCGCCGTCACGAAGGCGGCGTTGGTGAAGCCGCGCGGCGGAATACGGTTGTCCGAATAGACGGTGTCGCTCAGGGGAAAGTAGAACGACGGACCGGCGGGCATGCCGATGATGGCCGACAGCCTGGTCGAGATGCCCGGCTTGATCTCGTAGATCTTGGCGTCGGCGTCATGGCTGAGCACTCCCGTCGCGTCGTCGTAGTTGCCGCTTTCATACACCAGGGCGTCCCCGGCGTCATAGGCCTTGACGTTCAGCCACATGCGCCGCCCCTCGGGATAACCGGACGGCAGTTTGTGACCGGTCTCGTTGGTCAATCGGACAGTGACTGCGGGCTGGCCTTCCACCGGCGTGACGGTCAGGTCCATGGTCGCGGACAGGGTGAGCATGGCGATGGCCCGCTGCTTGGCCGCCTGAAGGATGGTGGTGTCCAGCTCCGGGTAGAATATTGGCAGGATATCCGGCAGGAAGGTGTTGCCGCCGGTCAGATCGTGCAGGCCGAGATCGTTGCGCGTCGGGGAGCCCGGCTCGCTGCAGCCCACGCCCGTGACATCCCGCATGTGGCAGTCCTGGCAGCTGGACACGATGCCGTCGGGCTTGTCGCCGGCGAACTGGGGCGCATAGACGCCCGTAGTCGCATACTCGCTGGCCTCCCACTCGCTGAAGGTCCGCTCGACGGGGACCATGTTGCGACGGTCGCCGTCGGGATGCGGCGTGTCGAGCGCCTGCACCTCGTACTTGCCGGGCGCGTCGCCAGCCACGAATGCCGGGTTGCTCACGTCGTGACACGTTCCGCACATCCTGGAAGAGGTCAGGAATTCGGTGTCCAGGAACTGGTGGCTGGCCTGGGCGTCTGCGTACGGCCCGCGCATGATCGGGTCGGGATCGGTGACGAATTGGCCGTTGGCGGGCTCCAGGGCAGGGTTGTCCAGTTCGGCGATGATTTCGGCATCCCGCTCGGGACTCACGCCCTCCACGTAGACCGGATCGACCATGCGGTGGCAAAAATCGCACTGGATTCCGTGCAGGTCCTTCTCGGTCAACATTCCACCTGAAGTATCGAAAGAACGACCTTCCTGCCAGCCCCCGGGCGTGTGGCAGCGCAGGCAAAGATCGCCCACCGCGGGCACGACCTCTTCCGCCACGGCCACGGTGGCCATGAACAAGGGGTCACGCTGGGCCTGGCCCATCATGCTGCCCTGCCAGTTGTGCCAATGCTCCACAGCCGGATCGTATTCACCGTGGCAGGTGATGCATGACGTCGACGGATCGGCCAGGGGGCTGCCCTCGAAGGGATTGGTGCCGCCCAGGTCGAAGTCCCGCAGGGTCGTGGGCACGATTCCGGTGGTCACCGGCTCGATGGTGAAGGAGGCCGGACTGTCGTCATGGGCTTCGTTGCCCGCGTTGTCGTAGGCCTCGACGCGCAGGACGCTGTTGGCGCTCGGTAAGTTGGGGAAGAACATGTCGAAGGTCCCGGTGTTGGGCAGGCCCCGGGCCATCATCTTGAAGTTCGACCCGCCGTCATCACTCAGGTAGAGCTCGATCTGGGCGATGCCGCCCGCGTCGGAGGCGGTCCAGGAGACAGTCTGATAGGTAGCCGCGGGAATCAGTTCCCCACCCACGGGCCAGGAGATGGAAACGGTCGGCGGCGTGCTGTCGGTGGGTCCGGACGGCGTCAGGTAATCCGTCAAATCCGCCGGTGTGACGTTTAGGACGCCGCCCACATTATCGGCCTTCAGGCCGGGAAAGGTCGGTGTGTTGGACCAGTTGATGACGTCGGTGATCTCCACCAGGTTGCTGAACCCGTCATTGTCGGTGTCCTCGTTTTCAATGTCGATGATGGCGTCGGCGGTACTCATGCCGGCGGCCAGACGTACCTCGAGGGCCAGACCGTAGGGATTGCGGGCATCGCTGCCGTCGAAGTCGAAATGGCAGACGCCGCAGTGACCCGCGTTGCTGGGGACATCGTCCAGCACGGTGCCCTCGGCCCCTGGATAGCGGTCGAAGAATGCCCGGCGGAAGGGATTGCGGGCGGAACTCAGGGTGGGAAGGAGCAAGGCGATAAGGACCAGAAGCAAAACGAGCCGAAACTGGCGAGACAACATGGCGGATCTCCCCTGATCATGGTGGTGGATTCTTCGGACCAAGAATCGGAATGAACCGCAAACTCAGTATCGAAATTTTGAAAACATTATGACGGAATCAGTACTGATTAGCAACCCTAAAAAGCATGTATTTTTGATGAAAACTGATTTTAAGAATCATCTAAACTTATCCAGGACATCCACATCAACCCACCAGATATCCGTACTCCCATTGGTGTTATCTTTGTGTAGCTTTAGAAAATTTTCACGTTTAATTTTATCTTTTGTGTTGTTTTCTGTCTTATTGGTGCTGAAAAATAAATACTTCCCATCAGGTGAGAGAGAACCCGATGCGGCGCGCAAACCGGGCCCGTTGAACGGGTCGCCCGGATTGACCGCGGGGCCCCAACTCCCCTTCTCTTCCCGGAAACTGATCCAGTAATCGCTGTTCCCCAGATTCTCGGGGTGCCCGTTCACACAGAAAAGGAGCCAACTTTCGTCGGGGGCCACGGTCCCGTTGTAATTGGCCTGGCCCACGTTGACGGTGGCCGGCAGCCGCCGGGGCTCCCCAAAACCATTTCCCAACGGCTCGGCCGCCCAGAGGGCCGCCTGTCCCTGGTCGTCCTCACGCGTGAAATAAAGTGTCCCGTCGGCGGCAAGGCTGGGAAAATATTCCGCGGCGGAGGTGGTGATCGGCGCCGCGAGGGCCTCGGGTTCCTCCCAGACCCCATTGACCAGGCGGCTGCTGAAGATGTTCTGGTTGGCCCACCCCTGCCCCTGCTCCTGACCCGGAGCGGCGCGGTTGGACAGGAAAAGCACCCGCTGCCCGTCAGCCGCAAGGGTCGGCTCGAAACAGAAGAACTCCCCGTCGCGGTGGAAGGGCACCGGAGCCGGTTCTGTCCAGCGCCCCCCAGTCAGCCGGGTTTCCATGATCGTGACCAGGCCCTGCCCCATGAAACCGTACCAGATGGTTCCACCGTCGCCGCTGACGAGCAGGTCCCGCTCGTTCATGCCGGTGCTGACGATGCCGGGCGCAAAAACGACGGGTTCGAGACCAGGCGGCTCCTGGCCCAGATATGGGCCCGCCAACTCCGGAAAGGGGACCGGCTCCGGACGCGGGCCGGAAACCGCGGCTGGTGCGGGAACATCGACGGCGGCCGGCAGATCATCCAGAAAATCCGCCCGGACAAGGTTGATGTTGGGATTGCCCCCACCGGCGATCAGGTGGGCAGTCTGGAGATCGCCCCACGCCGCGGGCCAGGCAGGCTCGGGAATGTGCCGGCGCGCGGACATGAACATGAAGGTCCCGCCGTCGGGAGTCAGGTAGGGAGACCAACTCTGCGGCGATCCGTCGTTGATGACCGGCCCCAGGTTGACGGGTTCGTTCCAGGTGTCGTCTTCGTTGCGGCGAACCAGGAAATAGTCCACCTGGCCGTGACTGCCGGGCATGCCCGCCGCCGGTACGATCAGAAGGGTCTCGTCGGGGGAGATCGTGGCGTTGAAACGGTTCACCCCGCAGTTGACCTGGTCGGGGAGTAGCTCGGGCACCTGAAAACCGTCTCCGTCCGGACGGGCGCGAAAGATCCGGTGGATCCTTCCCGTCGAATCGGCCCGGGTGAAATAGAGGGTCCCGTCCCGGGTGACGGCGGGAAAAAACTCCGCCTGGTCCGTATTGACCGGACCGTCCAGGTTCCGGGGCTCGCTCCAGCGGTCCCCCTGGCGGTCCATGACCCAGATATCGGCCTCCCCCTTTTCCTCGCCGGCTTCCGGCCGGGTGGACATGAAGAAGAACCGCTGCCCGTCCGGCGAGATGAACGGTTCCAGGTCCAGCCAATCCGGCGACCCGGAGAAAGGGGCGGTTTCCGGCTCGGTCCAGGCCCCGTCCGCGAATTGGGTGACCAGGATGACGGCGTAGCGATAACCCGGGGCGGCCATGCAGAAGTACAACTGCCGACCGTCCGGGGTCATGGTCACGTCGCGGGTGTTGACGCCGGTATTGACCATCCCCGGCGCGAGCAGCGCGGGAACGGCTGTGGGGACGGTTCCCCCGGGGAGCCCCGGCGATGATTCAGAAACGGTGTGGCCGGAGGCTTCCGGCGAATCCGCTGCCGGTGAAAGAGCGACCCAACCGAACACCGCCGCGATCAGGAGGGGAATGACCCGAAACATCCGGTGCCGGAAAGCCATCGTTCAACTCCTTGCGGGGTGGTCAGTCACCGGTTTCCGAAAGCACCCCGGCCAGGGCCTGGCGCATCACCTTCAGGCTGTAGGGTTTGGCGACAAAGCCCGCGATGTCGAAACCGCTGGTCTTTTCGGCGACCTCGTCTGAATCATAACCGCTTGACAGAAGCACCGGGATATCGGACCGGATGGCCCGCATCCGGCGATAGGCGGACATGCCGTCCATGCCGGCCATGGTGAAGTCAAGCAGGACCGCGTGGATGTCCCGGTGGCGCTCACTGAAAATGCGCACCGCTTCGAACCCGTCCGGGGCCGAAAGGATTTTGCAACCCAAGCGGCGCAGGAAGCTCTCCCCCACCGCCCGGACGGACGGGTCATCGTCCACGACCAGGATGAGCTTGCCCTTCAGGTCGACACCCGCCACCTCGGGGCTGCGACGGCGGCGTCTGCGGGGCGCGGTCGTTTCCGTCTCGTGGACGGGCAGCAGAAAGGAAATGGTGGTCCCGCCCACGGGTCCTGTTTCCATGGTGAACCCGCCCTGGTGACCCTTGATGATTCCCAGGGCGGCGGACATCCCCAGACCCCGGCCCTGGAACTTGGTGGTGAAGAACGGGTCGAACATCCGGCCCGCGGTTTCATCATCCATCCCGCACCCGGAGTCCCGGATCTCGCACCACACATACCGGCCCGGCTGCAACCCTTCCCCGGCCACGACCTCTTTCACGTCGACGGCCGTCAGTTCCCTGACGCCGGTCCGCACCATGATCTCGCCACCGTCGTCGCCCATGGCCTCGGCCGCGTTGCCCACCAGGTTCATCAGGACCTGCCTGATCTGCGGTTCATCGATCAGGACCGGCGGCAGATCTTCCGCGAGCTCGAAATGCAGATGCGACCTTTTGGAAACCGAGACCTGCAGCAGTCTCCGGATATCGAGGATGAGCCGGCTGATATTCACCGGGCGGCCGGAAATCCGCCCCTTCCCGGCGTAGGCCTGCATCTGCCGGCACAGGTCCGCGGCGCGGCCCGCGGCCTCCAGGACCGCGTCCAGGTTGTTGCGGTTGGTCGAACCCTCCGGCAGATCGCTCTGCACTATTTCCGCGTTGCCCATGATGGTCACCAGCAGGTTGTTGAAATCGTGGGCGATGCCGCCGGCCAGCACCCCCAGGCTTTCCAGTTTCTGTGCGTCCCGCAGGCGGGCTTCGAGTTCCCGCTGCTCCAGGTCGACCCGTTTGCGTTCGGACACGTCCCGCGCAACCAGCAGGACCTGAGGTTCCTCGCCCGCCCTCGAGCCTGGAATCAGGGTCGAGCTGACCTCCATCGGAACCAGTCGGTCGCCACCGTCCTGGAAAACCGTCTCGTAGAGGAAGACCCCCCCGTTGACCGAGGCGCGCTGCTTCTTGCGCTCGAGGATTTCCTCCTTGAGTTCGAGCGGGGTCAAATCCACCACGTTGCTGCCGATGAATTCATCTTCAGTGTATCCGGTCAATTCCAGCCCCGCCCGGTTCACGAAAGTCACGATGCCCGCCAGGTCATGGCAGATGATGACGTCATGAGCGGTCTCGACCAGCAGCCGGTAGCGTTCCTCCGAGCCGGCAAGATCCTGCTGGGCCTGTTTCAACGCGGTGATGTCGATGGTCGCCAGGACGAGAAGGTCATCGGGTTGGTCCGGGCTCGGCAACCAGAACTGGTTCATGGTGAAGTAGTGGCGGTCGTCCAGCGCGCGGTACTGGCATTCACCTTCGTAATACGAGTCGCCGCGTTCGATGGCCTTCAAGACCTCCTTGACGCCCGGCAGCGACTCGGGCAGCAGCCTGTCAAGGATACTGAGCATTTCCCCGCGACTCGAGGCGGCGTTCAGGGTGATGGCCGCCACATTCACATCCACCACCCGGACCATGGCCAGGGCCTGGGTGATGAATTCGGGATGGACATCGAGCCAGGCGCCGAAATCCTCAACGCCGCCGGCCTTCACTTCGTCGATGGCGTGCCGCATCAGGGAAATGTCTTCCACGAACATGGGCACCATGGCCGTCCGGAAGACATTTTCCCAGTCGGACCGGTCCAGGTCCACCGGCGGGAATGATCGTGGCGACCGGTCAGGATTTGGTAAGGGACTCATTGATTCGTCGCGCCTCCATGGCACCTTTCCAGCGGCGATGGACCCAGAACCATTGTTCCGGACGTTTGCGGATGAACCGTTCCACCGCCTCCGAAATCCGACCCGTAAAATCCCTGATGTCCTCTTCCCTGTCCGTCAGCCCCTCCGGTTCGAGAGGGTCTGCGATATGCAGGGTATGGTTGCCGTCGTCATTCCTGAGTATGGCAAGCGGGACAACAGGGCACCCCGTACGTATCGAAATCTTCGCTGCTCCCGGCCAGGTCGAGGCCCGGCTGCCCAGAAAGTCAGTCGCAAAACCCGTCTTGCCGGCATCCTGGTCCATCAACAGGGTGACCAGTCCCCCGGAACGCAGATGCGCGAGAACCGCCCGGCCGGATCGTTCCACCGGCACCGTCCTGATCCCGAACCTGAGGCGCTGCTCCTGAAGAAACCGGTCGAAGGGAGCATTCCTCTGGGTCTTGACGACGTCCAACAGTGGAAACCGTTGCGCGAGAACCCTGCCGCCCAGTTCAAAATTCCCGATGTGCCCGGTGGCGGCGATGACGCCCCGGCCCCGGGCCATGACTCGATCCAGCCCGGCCCAACCGGGTTCGACGGTCACGGTGTTCATCAGCACATCCGGATCGGCGCACAGGACTTCCGCCGCCGTGGCGCCGAGATGATCGTACACCCGCCCAACCAGCTCTGCAAGTTCCACGGCGGACAATTCAGGAAAAGCGGTTTGCAATTGTTGTTCAGCCACCTTGCGCCTGACACCGAGAACCGTTCCTGCCACCCGGCCCGCCTGGCGCAGCAATCCGCGGGACCAAGGGTACGGCAGGGGTTTCAGCCCGGCAAGTCCCAGACGGAAAAGGGAATATTCGATCTGGCTTTTTAAATCCATGCAGTGAGAATAGGGGACATGGCGGTTCAATTCCAGTTCAGCCCAAACCTGAACCCTCCCGGAGGGTTTGAATGAATTAAAATATCCAAAATTCTGTTATTTTTTTGATAGCCTGAGCATCCCGGCTTTTTACGATTGGAAAGAACCTGTTTCGGCTACCTGGCCACGTTTTTGGAAGATGTTTTTTGGTGAAACAAGACAAAGTTGTCCTTAAATCTTTTTTTTAACAGGCAATACCATGGGGTTCAGCAGAACGACTTAAAACACAGTATTTTACCATGATTTTACCGGCGGCGTCCGGTAACGAAGGTTGGATCTGATTATTCTGCAAATTCACCAGATTGGCTGTTGTCGCAGCCCCATCAAATCCTTTGATCGGACCGGCCCGATGATTCACCCTACCTCCATAGTCCCATTCCAGTTTCGGTCCATTTCCAGGACAAGGAGCCCGACGATGAAACGAATCCTGATCGCCACCTGTGCCGTGGCCTTCCTCCTGACCGGCGCCGCCCTGGCCGCCGAAGAAACAGTGGCCGGCAAGTGCATGACCTGCCACAAGGAAAAGTCACTCGGTCTTTACAACCAGTGGTACAAAAGCGAACACGCCAAGCACAACGTGACCTGCCTGGACTGTCACAAGGCCGCCGAGGGGGACAGCGACAGCTACATGCATGAGGGCGCCCTGATCGCGACCCTGGTCACTCCCAAGGATTGCGGCAAGTGCCACGAGAAGGAGGCCCAGCAGGTCAACGACAGCTACCACGCGCACGCCGGAGAGATCCTCGATTCCAAGGACGCCTATCTGGCCCACGCCGCGGGCGGCGCGCCGGCTGCGATCGCCGGCTGCGAAAGCTGCCACGGCAGCAAGGTCAAGATCGATCCGGACAGCCCCAACAAGCTGGACCGCTTGAGCTGGCCCAACAGCGGCATCGGCCGGATCAACCCCGACGGCAGCAAGGGCGCCTGCACGGCCTGCCATACCCGGCACGCCTTCAGCGTCAAGCAGGCCCGCCAGCCCGAAGCCTGCTCCAAGTGCCACCTGGGCCCGGACCATCCGCAGAAGGAAGTCTACGAGGAGTCCAAGCACGGCAACGCCTACTACACCCACAAGGACGAGATGAACCTCGATTCCGACCGCTGGGTCGTGGGCGTGGACTATTATGAAGCCCCCACCTGTGCCACCTGCCACATGTCGGCCACGCCCAAGCAGCCCATCACACATGACGTCGGGCAGCGCATCAGCTGGACCCTGCGTCCGCCGGTGTCGGTGACCAAGGAAGACTGGGAAACCAAGCGGGCCAACATGAAGGATGTCTGCATCAACTGCCACGGAGCCGCTTTCGTGGACGGCCATTACGCCCAGTTCGACGGCATCGTCAACCTTTACAACGAGAAGTACGCCAAGCCGGGCCTGGCCTTGTACAAGAAGGCCAAGGAACTCAAGCTGGGCGAAGGGGTCGCCAACTTCTCCAACAAGTACGAGTGGATCTGGTGGGAGATCTGGCACCACGAAGGCCGCCGCGCGCGCCACGGCGCCGCCATGATGGGCCCCGACTATACCTGGTGGCACGGCATCTACGAGGTCGCGCAGCACTTCTACTTCAAGTACATCCCCGAGTTGCGGAAATTCCACAACCCGGAGCTGGACAAGATGATCGACGAAGTGATGGCCGACCCCTACCACAACTGGCTGAACCGTCCGACCGCCGACATCAAGGCCGACATCAAGTCGGGCAAGATGGAGGAAATGTACAAGGACATGTACCAGGTCGGAACCAAGTAAAGGGGCGCAGCGATGAAGCGATTCCAGCTCTTCATCCGCGGCATCATGACGAACTGGACCGGAACGGCGGGGGTCGCCCTGGCGACCTCCTCCTTCATCCTGTTCCTGTTCTTCGAGTTGCTGCAGATCGCGGGAATCCTGAACAATTCCTACGTGGGCCTCATCAGCTACATGGCCCTGCCGGCCCTGTTCATACTCGGCCTGGTCCTGATTCCGCTCGGCTGGTGGCAGTTCCGCCGGGCGACAGGACGCACGACCTCGGAGTTGCTCACTCAGAGATTCCCCGACGACATGACGAAAGCCAAAAGGCTCGGATCGTCCCTCATGGGCACGATTTCCCTGCTGACGGTGATCAACATCCTGTTTCTCGGCGTCGGCGGAGCCCGCATGCTCCATTTCATGGATACGCCGAAGTTCTGCGGAACGGCCTGCCATTCGGTCATGGAACCGGAATGGGTGGCCTACCAGAATTCCCCCCACGCCCACGTGCGCTGCATCGACTGCCATGTCGGCGAGGGCGCCGGCGCGCTGGTGAATGCCAAACTGAACGGCATGTGGCAGGTCATTTCGGCCTCCTTGGACCTGTACGACCGGCCCATTCCAACGCCGGTTCACCAGCTGCGTCCGGCGCGGGAAACCTGTGAGAAATGCCACTGGCCCGACAAGTTCTACGGCGACCGGATCAAATCCTTCCAGACCTTCGGCTTCGACCGGGAGTCCGCCGCCAGGCACACCACGCTGGCGCTGAAGGTCGGGTCGGGCGCCGGAGACGCGCACGGCACCATCCACTGGCACATCGCCGAGGCCAACGAGGTCCGGTACCAGACCGCGGACGACCAACGCCGGTCGATGGAGTGGGTGGAGATCAAGCGGGGTGACGAATTCCACCGTTACACCAACCGGAACAACGGCGTCCACGGGGGTGGGGATACCCACTCCCCCGAGGTCCGTTCCATGGACTGTGTCGATTGCCACAACCGGGCGACCCACATCTATGAGGATCCCGAACAGGCCGTCGACGCGGCCCTGGCCGCCGGACGGATCAGCCGGGACCTTCCCTTCGCCAAGAAGGTGGGACTGGGTGCGCTGCTGGGACGGTACGGCGTTACCAAGGACGACGGCCTCAAGGGCATCGACAACGAGGTGCGCGGATACTACTTCCGCCAGGAGCACGACGGGCCGGTCAACATGCAGGACGTGGACCTGATGGTCGCAGCACTGCAGGACATCTACGCCCGCAACATCTTCCCGGGCATGAAGGTGGAGTGGAACACCTATCCCTCCCATCTCGGGCACGAGAACGACGGCGGGTGTTTCCGCTGCCACAACCAGGACATGGTCGACGAGACGGGCGCAGCCATTCCCTACGACTGCACGCTGTGCCATTCGATCCTGGCCATGGACAGCCCGACGGAGTTCCAGTTCCTGCTGCCGGCGGACGTGAAGGATCCGGACCGCAAGATGCACGAGTATCTGCGGCGGGAGTTCCTGGGCATTCCCCAGGGCGTCTTCCCGGAGCCGGACTCCACGGAAACCCGGGAGGTGTCGCTGGTAGAGTGACGCACCGGGCAAGCGAATGCGGGGCGGTCCAGGTGGCCGCCCCGTATTTTTTTGCGAACCGCCTTCGACCCCGGAGGGAAATACCCTTACCATGGCCCTGATTACCCGGGCCCGGATCGCGACCTTGCACATGGAGAAGACCATGAACAATCCCGACCATCTTCCCTTCGACGGTTTGCCTGAACTCACCGAACAGGAAATGCTCACCCGCGCCCGGGCCTTCCACGACCTGGTGGTCGGCCGCAGAACGATACGGGATTATTCCGACCGCCCGGTCCCCCGCGAAATCATCGAGGCCTGCGTGACGGCGGCGGGCCAGGCGCCCAGCGGGGCCAACATGCAGCCCTGGCATTTCGAGATCGTGGGCGACCCGGAGATCAAGCGGAAAATCAGGGAGGCGGCCGAAGAAGAAGAACGCAGCTTCTACGACGGACGCGCCAGCGAGGAATGGCTGGAAGCCCTGGCGCCCCTGGGCACCGACGCCGCCAAACCCTTCCTGGAGACGGCACCCTGGCTGATCGTCATCTTCGAACAACGTTACGGGGTTGGTCCCGACGGAGAAAAGATTCGCTACTACTACACCAAGGAATCGGTGGGTCTGGCGACGGGTTTTTTGATTGCCGCCCTCCACAACGCAGGACTCGCCTCCCTGACCCACACCCCCAGCCCCATGGGATTCCTGAACAGGATCCTGGAACGGCCGGGCAGCGAAAAACCGTTCCTGCTGCTGGTTACAGGTTTTCCGTCTCCGGATGCGACGGTGCCCGACATCACCCGCAAAAAGCCGGCTGAATACATCAGGTTCCGGAGCGAAAGCGACCAGGATTGAACCCGCCCGGTACGCGGGTTGAATCCCGCCGCCCTTTGGGGTATCATGAATGGGTAAATGAACCGTATCACCCCTGATCGATTCATGCAGGCTTCAGGTGGGACGGCATCCGGTTATCGGTTCGCCGTCCCCCAAGCCGGATATGGTCCTGCCGCTTTTAACCAGGGGGATCAATAATGAATACTTGTCACCAGGCCCGATTCCCAGCCGTGATCCTGTTTTCCCTGTGCGCCCTTGCCGCTCTAATCGCATCCCCCGCCCCGGCCGGCATCGGCGGTCCCCACGGGGAATACTCCATGGCCTACCAGGGCCCCGAAACCCTGACCCTTTTCGTGGTGCCCGACGGCAGCGGCGACACCTTCGACCAGGCCTTCCTGCCGGTCGGCGGGCGGGTGGACGCCACCATCACCTTGATACTCAGGGACGCAGGAGAGCAACCGATCGCCAATTTCCCCCGGGAAGACATGTGGCTTGAGTCAGAAGACGGAGGGCTGACACCCTGCCCAATGGGAAATATCGCGGACGCCAACACCGACGCCAACGGAATGACCTACTGGCAAAACCCCATGTATGCGGGCGGAAACAGCCAGGCCCTGACCGTGGTCATGGTCAGTGGCATGCTGATTGAATATACCGTTGGCGTACCCCTGAGCTACAACAGTCCCGACATCAACGCGGACCGGGTCGTGAACCTGACGGACGTGCAGATGTTCACCCTGGATTTTTTCACGGGATATGATTTCCGCTCGGATTTCTACCGGGACGGAGTCGTCAATCTCAGTGACCTGCCCGCGCTGGCTTACGCCATCGGGGCGGCCTGTCCCTGACCCCGGCCGCTAACCCGCCTGGGCGGCGATGATGCCATCCGCCGCCTGAAGGGCCTTGTCCAGCCCCTCGGTATCAGGCATACCCGCCTGGGCCATGTTGGGCCGGCCGCCTCCACGCCCGCCGCCGGCGGCCGCGATCTCCTTGACCAGATTGCCAGCGTGCAGGCGATTGGCCTCCACCAGGTCGGCCGTCACGGTGACAAGAAGGGTGGCTTTCCCCGCGATTTCCGTGGCCAGGACGACCACGCCCTCGGTCGCCATCTTGTCGCGGACATGGTCTCCCAGTTTCATCAGGGCATCCTTGTCCTCGGCCGATACCAGGGCCGTCACCACTTTCAGACCCGCGACTTCGCGGGGCGCCCCGAGAGCGTCGTCCAGTGAGGCCCGCGCGGAGTCCTGCTGGATCCGGGCCAGTTCGCGTCGCAGTTCGTCCCTTTCGCGGATCAGGCCGGCCGTTTGTTGGTCCAAAGGACCGCCGTCCGGCCGCAGCTGGGCGCCGATTTCCCGCAGTTGGTCCCGTTCCCGGTTGGCACCGGCAAGGGCCGCCCGGCCCGTCACGGCTTCGATACGCCGGACACCCGCGGCCACGCTGCCCTCGCTGGCGATGCGGAACAGGCCAACGTCCCCGGTCCGGTGGCAATGGGTCCCCCCGCAAAGTTCGATGGAATAGACGGGACCCTCGTCCTCGGGCTGGTCGTCCGCAACCCGGAACCCCTGGTGGATCTCGATCACACGGACCTTGTCCCCGTACTTTTCGCCGAACAGGGCCATGGCGCCCCGCTCGCGCGCTTCGTCGAGCGGCACGTCCTCGTGGCGCATGACCGCCCGATTGGCCAGGATCGCCTCGCCCACCTCATCTTCGATCCTGCGCAGTTCCTCCGCGGTGACCGCCTGGTCGTGCCGGAAGTCGAACCGCAATCGATCCGCCGCCACCACGCTGCCGGCCTGCTCCACATGGTCTCCCAGGACATGGCGCAGGGCGGCGTGCAGAAGATGGGTGGCGGTATGGTTGCGCATGACGCCCAGACGGTGGTCGGCATCCACCTTCAGTCCGACCTTGCCGCCCTCGCGGAAGATCTCCAGCAATTCCTCCGCCGCGGCGCCGACCACGGCCACGGAGCCTTCTTCGGAAACCGTCGCGCCGCTCACGTCCAGGCGCGTGCCGGATCCCGTTTCCAGATACCCGATGTCGCCGACCTGCCCCCCCGCCTCGGCGTAGAAAGGCGTGCGGTCGAAGAGAACGTGCGCCAGCGGCTGGTCCTGATCGTCCCTCCCGGCGGCCCTGACGGCCACCACTTCGGCATCGGCAGCCAGCCCGTCGTAACCCGTGAAAGCGACCTTGTACCCGGCCAGGTCCCGTGAGGCGTCGAGCGGCTGCCAGGGAGAGATCCCCTCCCGGTAACGGTTTTCCTTCCGGCTTTGGGCCTTTTGGATATCCATGCAGGCCTTGAAGCCTTCGCGATCCACGGTGAAGCCGTCCTCTTCGGCGACGATTGCCGTCAGATCCACGGGAAAGCCGAAGGTGTCGTGAAGCTTGAAGGCCTCTTCACCGGACAGAACGGTGCGGCCCGCCGTTCCCATCCGGGCCTTGAATTCTCCGTAGACCTGCAAGCCCGCGGTGAGGGTGCGGCCGAATCGCTCTTCTTCCTTGCGGATGACATCGAGGACCCGGTCCCGGCGCTCGCCCAGTTCGGGATAGGCTTCGGCCATTTCATCCATGGCCAGGGCCGCCACCTTGTAAAGGAACGGTTCTTCGACGCCCAGCAGGTGTCCGTGGCGGGCGGCGCGGCGCAGGATGCGGCGCACGACGTACCCGCGGCCCTCGTTGGAAGGGACCGCGCCGTCGGTGATGGTGAAGGCCACGGCGCGGGCATGGTCGGCGATGACCTGCATGCTGATCCGGTCCTCGCCCGCGGCTTTGCGCCCCGAGATTTCGGCCATCTTTTCGATGAGCGGGGTGAAAAGATCGGTGTCGTAGTTGCTCTTCTTGCCCTGGATCACCGCGACCAGACGCTCGAAGCCCAGACCCGTGTCGACGCTTTTCATGGGCAAGGGGTTGAGCTTGCCGTCCTGGTCCCGGTCGAACTCCATGAAGACGTGGTTCCAGAGTTCCAGCCAGCGGTCGCAGTCGCAGACACCCACGGCACACCCGTCGGGATGGTCACATTTCATTTCGGGACCCTGGTCGAAGTGGATCTCGGTGCAGGGACCGCAGGGACCGGTGTCGGCCATGGACCAGAAGTTCTCCTCGTCCCCCTTCTCCAGATCGCCCAACCGGACGATGCGATCGGCGGGCACACCCACCTCGTTTTCCCAGATGCCGAAGGATTCGTCGTCGTCCTTGTAGACCGAAACCCAGAGTTTCTCCTTCTCCAGACCCATGTCGACGGTCAGGAATTCCCAACCCCAGTGGATCGACTCTTTCTTGTAATAGTCGCCAAATGACCAGTTTCCGAGCATTTCGAAGAAGGTGTGGTGGCGAGCGTCCTTGCCCACCTCTTCCAAATCGTTATGTTTGCCCGAAACCCGCATGCATTTCTGGACGGAGGCGGCCCGGACGTAGTCCCGGTGCTCCAGCCCCAGGAAAACGCCCTTGAACTGGTTCATGCCCGCGTTGGTGAACAGCAGGGTGGGGTCGTCCCGGGGAACGAGCGTGGACGAAGGCACGACCTGGTGCGCATGCCGGGCGAAAAATTCCAGGAAACTCGAGCGGATTTCTTTGGCTTTCAAAATTCTGCTCCCGTCCGGTACGCCGGATTTTTTGATTCAACTAGCCGTCAAACTGCCGAAACATAAACATGGTATTGGGTTACCACTGAGCGGGGAATCGACCCTCCCCGAAGTTTAAGCGGACCGACGGGTAAGGTCAACCTGCGCCCGAATTGCCTCGGAATTGGGCCAGGTGGCCCGCAGGCTGCGATCAACCAGTTAGCGAACGGTTGCAATGAGGAATTTCCTGCATTTCCTGTTTTCCATCCTGCTGTGGATCCTCTTCGGCTACTACTGGTATGTGGTGGTCGAAAGGCAGATCAACCGGGAGCACCTCCAGCCCCTGGGCATCCTGGTCGGCATCACCGCCCTGAGCCTGGCCGTCACCCTGTGGTGGATCGCCCACAACAAACGCATCGCCGCCAAGGGGAAACGCAAGACCCTGATGCCCGCGCCGGCCGAACCATTTGAATTCGACAACCTGAACCGCCCTATCGTCGCTCCGGACATGGCCCTGCTCCAAACCGCGGCCCGTGTGGCCATCAACGTGGACGACGAGGGCAACAAGGTCTACACCGTCGGCGGGGAAGGGGATTCCTGATGGATTTCTATTCCCTGCTGGTGCGTTTCGAGAACTCGTCCTTCTACCTGGCCATGCTGATCTATTTCGCCTGGTACCCCCTGGCCACCAGCGTGATGTGGATCTTCACCTCCATCCTGTTTTTCCGGCAGAAGGAGGTGGGCGAGACCGATTTCTACCAGACCGGCGCCGAGGCGGGCGATCAGCCCATGGTCTCGTTCGTCATCCCCGCGTTCAACGAGGAAAAGAACATCGCCGCCACCTTGACCGGCGTACTCGCGGTCGAATATCCCGATTTCGAAGTCGTGGTCATCGATGACGCCTCCACCGACGGCACCCTGGACGAAATTCAGTCTTTCCTGGCCGACCCCCGCATCCGTCTGGTCCAAAAAATGGTCAACGAAGGCAAGGCCATGGCCCTGAACGACGCCATCCCCCTGACCAGGGGCGAACTGCTTTTCGTCATGGACGCCGACGCCATCCCCATCCCGGATGTCTTGAAATACCTGGTGCCCCATTTCCGCTACCCGCGCTGCGCCGCGGTGACCGGCAACCCCCGGGTGGTCAACCGGGACAGCTTCCTGTCCAAGCTGCAGTCGATCGAATTCGCCTCGATCATTTCCCTGATGCGGCGGGCCCAACGGATCTGGGGTCGAATCATGACCATGAGCGGGGTGGTCGGCATCTTCCGGCGCACCGCCCTGTTCGACGTGGGCCTCTACAGTCCGGAAATGGCCACCGAGGACATCGACCTGACCTGGCGCCTGCAGATGCGCCACTGGGATGTCCGCTACGAATCCCGCGCGGTGATGTGGATGCGCGTCCCCCAGTCGCTGAAAGGCCTGTGGTGGCAGCGGCGGCGCTGGTCCCTGGGCCTGAGCCAGGTTTTGACCCGGCACGGTCGGAACCTCCTGGACTGGAAACAACGCCGCTTCTGGCCGGTCCTGATCGAGGCCAACCTGTCGGTGGTCTGGGCCTACATCTACGTGCTGCTGACCATCATCTGGCTGGTCAGCTATTCCATGGGCTACCCGCCCCGCGGGGCTTCGCCCATTCCCAACTTCTGGGGCATGGTGATCGCCACCATGTGCCTGATCCAGTTGATGACCGGGGTCATCCTGGACAACTCCTATGACCGGGCCCTCAGGAAATACTTCATCGTCGCGGTCTTCTACCCCCTGGTCTACTGGATCCTGATGGCCGTCATCACCGTGACCACGGCCCCCGTGGGCCTGAACGTCAACCGCCAGAAGCGCAAGTACACGCTCTGGAAACCCGTCCGGGAGTGACCATGACCCGCCAACGGCACAACTTGACGGTCCTGCTCCTTTTGACGCTGGCCGCGGCATCGAGCGGGCCGGTCCGCCTGTACGCCGCCGAAGCCGCGCCGCCGGACACCGCCGCGGTGGAGAAGGTCATCAACCCCGAACTGGCCCGGGCCAAGGTCGCCGAGGCCCGGGAGGCCGCAAGCCGCGACCGCCATCACGACGCGGTGGGCGACTACCTGGAAGCCCTGTCCCACGATGCGACCCTGGTGCCGACCGTGGCCCAGGAACTGGCCTACCAGGAGCTCTGGCGGGAGGACGCGGAGAAATCCATCTTCTATTTCCGCAGGTACCTGGCCCGCCATCCCGACCAATCCAACCGTGACGTGCGCAAGGGCCTGGCCCTGGCCTACAGTTGGAGCGGGCGTCAGACCGAAGCCATCGCGCTGTACCGGGAACTCGTCCGGGAGGACCCCACCGACGGGAGCGCGCGGATCGGCCTGGGCCGCAGCTTGATCTGGGACAACCGGTTGCACGAGGGTTTCACGGTCGTCCGTAAGGTGGAGGACGAATTCCCCGCCGCAACCGGACCCGGGAGGGAAAGCTCGGACTTCCTGCTGACGGTGCTGGACGACTACACACCGCACCTGGAATTGAAGGCCGACGCCAGCTGGGACTCCGACGACCTGGACATCTACCGGTGGACCGCCACGGGAACCTTCACCGTCTTCGGCAACAAGCTGCTGCAGGCCATCCCGGTCTGGGAATTGTTCCAGCAGCCCGGCCAGGCGGACATCACCAATCTGAAACCCGGGGCCGGATTCATCACGCCCCTGGCCCACAACTGGACCCTGCACGCCTACGGCTGGCTGGACCGCTACCGCTCCGGCGAGCCCCTGTTCGGCGGAACCGAAAAGTTGAAATGGGACAGGTTCGGCGGCGATTTCTGGTTCACCTGGATCGCCCGGCCCAAACTCAGGCTCGATTTCGGCGGCACCTCCAAACCGGTGGAGACCTTCGTGGCGCTGAACAACAAGGTGGGCTTCAGGCAGGGCAATCTTTCGGCCGACTGGCGCTTCGCCCGGCATTTTTCCCTGGGAGCCGCGGGCCAGTTGGCCGACTACAGCGACGGCAATGAAAAGCTCAAGGGCAGCCTGCGCCTGGACTGGCGAAAGGAAGGCCGCTGGGACCTGACCGTGGGACCCGTCCTGACCTACATGGATTTTTCCCTCCCCTACCCCGGCGGTTACTGGGCACCCGACTGGGTCAGGAACGGCAGCATCGAGGCCACCTTGAAGACCCGGACCGACCGCCTGACCTTCAAGCTCAACGGCAGCCTCGGCCGGGAAAAGGAAACGGGTTCCGCGGCCCAGACGGTAGGCGGAGCTTCCGGACGGATCGGCTGGCGTTTCAGCCCCGGCTGGCTGGCCGCGCTCGAGGGCGGTTATTCCAAGTCGTCATTCGCCACCGCCAGCGGCTACAGCCGGACCTTCGCCAGCCTGTCGGTACGGGCCCTATTCTGACGTGGGATCAAGATGATGCGCAAATCTCCGGTCGGCACAACCATCTTCCTTTTTCTTCTGCTGACGGCGGCCATATCCGGGTTTTCCGGCTGCGGCGGCGGTTCCGACAATGCGGAGGGCAGGAAACCCGCGGGCTACTTCCTGGACTCCCCGACCCTGGCCACCGGCGGATTTCCCATGATCGAAGACGGGGTGCCGGTTTTCTGTTACCACTATTTCCGGTCGGGTTTCGATGCGGGTTACCTGATGAAGGTCCTGGGCTCGGTCATATTGGGCATGCCCGCCCTGGGCCCCCGGGAATTCTGGACCACGCCCGTCGGCGAGTTTGAAAAACACCTGCGGTTTTTCCGGGATACCGGGACGGTGGTCATGACCCTCGACGAGGTGGCCGATCTGGTCGCCAGCGGCAGGGACCTGCCACCGCGGGCGGCCATCCTGACCATCGACGACGCCGATCGCAGCGTTTACGAACTGGCTTTTCCGCTCCTCAAAAAATACGGCATGAAGGCCCACCTCTTCGTCCCCACCGCCCAGGTGGGAAAATCCTGGAGCGAGCTCGACCTGTGCACCTGGGAACAGCTTGCCGAAATGGAAGCATCCGGCCACGTGCTGCTCGGATCCCACACCCGCGATCTTCATTTCAAGGTGGAAGTGGACGGTGACTTGGAACCGGTTTTCTTCAATCCCGGGCAGGTGCCCCGGGAGGCCAGGCTCCGGAATTTGACCGACCTGTCCCGGCGGGCCGGATCCCGGGCCCCGGACGTCATCCCCGTCGATCTGGCGGAGCTGCTTTCCGGACCCTACGCGGCGGTGGCGGCCGACCTGGTGGCCAGCAGGGTCGATCTCCGGACCGGGGCCGACGCCGGGGCGGCCTGGCTGGCCTGGCCCTACGGCTTTGCCAGCGATGAACTTGACAGCCTCGGTCGGGCGGCGGGTTTCCGGGGGACGGTCTCCCTCTATCCCGAGGCCTTTACCGTGCGCGACACCTCATTGCAGGTCGGACGGTTCGCCCTGACGGCCAAAACCACCGTCGGCCATATCGCCAACCTCTATCCGCGCTAAGTAGGGGAAGGATCAGGAATCCGCCGGCAGGGCCTGGACCCAGACCCGGCGGCGGCGGGGCCCATCGAAATCACAGAACCAGATCTTCTGCCAGGTGCCCAGTTGCAGCTTCCCCTGCGAGACGATCACCGTCACCGAACTGCCGAACATGCTGGCCTTGATGTGGGCGGCCGCGTTTCCTTCGGCGTGGTGGTAGCCGTCCCGCCAGGGAACGATGCGGTCGAGCGCCCCGCTCATGTCCCGCACCACGTCCGGATCGGCGCCTTCGTTGATGGTCACCGCCGCGGTCGTGTGGGGGTTGAAGACGACGATGGCGCCTTCCTGCAACCCGAGGTCCGCGACCTGGTCCTGGACTGCGGAGGTCAGGTCCAGAAAATCGGTCCGGGCCCCGGTCTGCAGATTGAATTCCCGCATGGCGGCTCCTTGTCTCCGGTGATCAGAAATCGAAGTACATGGTGAACTCGTAGGGATGGGGCCGCTGGTTGATGGCGTTGATTTCATCCCGCTTGATTTCGAGCCAGCGCCGGATCAGGGACTCGGGAAAAACCCCGTCCTTCACCAGGAACTGGTGATCCTTCTCCAGCGCGTCGAGCGCGTCGGCCAGGGAACGGGGCAGGAAATCCTCGTTGTGCAGGGCGTCACCGGGGGAATCCTGGGGAGTGTAACCGGCCTTGATGGGATCGATCCGGTTGATGATGCCGTCGAGACCCGCCATCAGGATGGCCGCGCAACAGATGTAGGGGTTGGCCGTCAGGTCGGGCGGCCGGTATTCGACGCGCCGCATCTCGGGTTCCGACACGTAGCTGGGGATGCGGATCGCTGCCCCCCGATTGCTGCGGCCGAAGGTGCGCACGGTGGGCGCCTCGAAACCGGGGACCAGCCGTTTGAAGCTGTTGGTGCTGGGGTTGGTGAAGGCGCACAGCGCATCGGCGTGCTTGAGGATTCCGCCGATGTAGAACAGGGCTTCCTCGGAAAGATTGGCATACCCATCTTCTTTGTTGAAAATGTTTTGCCCGTCCTTCATGAGAAACTGGTGCAGGTGCCAGCCGCTGCCCGCATTGTCCATCAGGGGCTTGGGCATGAAGGTCACCTTCAGCCCGTGGTGCTCGGCGAGATTGAACAGGATGTACTTGGTCAGCACCGCATGGTCGCCGGTGGTGGACAGGCCGGCGAACCAACCTTCGATCTCCTGCTGACCCTGGGCGCCCCCCTCGTGGTGGTGGTAGCGGACCGGGATGCCGAAGTCCGCCATCACGGCGCAGACCTCGTCGCGGAAATCATCGTACCGGTCGAAGGGATTGCAGGCGTGGTAGGCGTTCTGGTAGAAGGTCTCGCCGCTGCGCACGCCGAAGGAACTGTCGTTCGCTTCGGTCAGGAATTCCGCTTCCTCGAAGATATGGAATTCGTATTCGGGAGCCCACCGGGATTCGTCGGCCACACCCGAATCGCGCATGGCCTGCTCCGCCCGGCGAGCGATGTAGCGTCCGTCCTGGGGAAAGGGACTGCGCTGGTCGTCGGTCAACCGGGCTTCGGCGAACATGGTCAGCGTCGGCCGTTTGCGGAAAGGGTCCACCGCCGCGGTGCCCAGATCCGGCACCAGGACCATGTCGCTGTTTTCCACTTTCAGGAACCCGTAGCTGGAACCGTCGAAGCCGATGCCCTCCTTGCAGGATTGCTCGGTGAACCGGTCGAAGGGGAAAGAGATGTGATGAAGGCGGCCGGCCAGATCGAGCATCTTCAAATCGATGAATTGGATTCCCGACTGCTCGGCTTCCCGGCGAACTTCGGCAAACTTGCTGGTGTTCATGATCCACCTCGTGTGTGGTGACAATGGCCTTGGACCGGTCCGCGGTCCGGTTCCGTCAAATATATATCGCGATGCCCTCCTCTTCCACACTGTCCTTGCCGCTGTCCGGGCGGGGACATATTTTCGAACCCTGAATGGTCGGATCTGTCGCCGAAAGGACCCGCATTGCCAATTAAAGCATTGCCAAGCAAAAAGGTGCGCATCCGCTTCGAAGGCACCACCCTGGAGTGCCGCGCCGACACCACCGTGGCCGCCGCCCTGTGGGAAAACGGCGTCCGCCATCTCTCCCACTCCCCCAAATACGGCCGCCCCCGCGGCCTGACCTGTGCCCGGGGCCACTGCACCGCCTGCCTGATGCGGGTCGACCGGATCCCCAATGTCCGCACCTGCGAGCTTCCCGTGCGCGAGGGCATGGAGGTCGCCCGGCAGGACGCGGGCGCTTTCTATGCCGCGCCCATGCAAAAGATCCTGGCCGCCGGCAGCCGTTTCTTCCCGGTCGGATTCTACTACAAGTGGTTCACCAGACCGCCATTCCTGAGCCGCACCTTTCTGGACGGCATCCGGCCCATGACCGGGGTCGGACGGCTGCCCGGCAAAGACACCGCTGTCCTGGCCTTGCCGTCGGAGTCTCACCCGTCTGAAGCAGACGAGGCCACCCCTTCGGACCTCGGCAGGTTCGACACCGTCGTGGTCGGCGCCGGGCCCGCGGGCCTGCGGGCCGCCGCCACGGCCGAGGGAAAAGTCCTGGTCCTGGACGATCACGATCTTCCGGGCGGACAGCGCCAGGGCGCGCTGCGGCTGCTGGCCGACCGGCCCGACGGAAATCTGGCTCGCTTCCCGGTCCTGAAATCCTCCCTGGAGAGGATCGACAAAGCGCGGGAAGAGCTGGCCGCCAGGGATGACCTGACCTTCCTGGCCAGGACCCGGGCCATCGCCGGATACAACCCCGACAGCCTCGTCCTGCGGCGGGACGACCAGCTGATGTCGGTACGTTTCGACCACCTGGTCTGGGCCGCCGGCGCCCTGGACACCCTGGGACTTTTTGCCGGGAACGACACACCCGGCGTTCTCGGCCCCCGCGCCCTGTACCGGCTGCTGGTCCGCGACGGCCTCCAGATCGCCGGCCGCCAGGCCCTGGTCATCGGCGACGGCCCTGATTTCTGGCTCGTTGCGGCGTTGCTTGACGCCGCGGGCGCCCGGCTGTCCCTGGTACTGGCCGGCACCGGCGGCTCCGACGAAATTTCAGCGGCCGTGGATCTCAAATGGCCCCTCAACACGGGATTGGAATTGGAGGAAATCGCCGCCCGCGGGGACGGCGGCCTGAAGGCGTCTTTTGTCCCCGGTTCGGCGGAAAACCGGACGGCCGGAGCCCGCCTGGCGATGGAAGCGGACCTGGCGGTCATCTGTGGCCGCGGCAAACCCGCCTACGACATCCCCTACCAGCTGGGGGCCGATCTCGCCCTGCAGCCCGGCCTGGGGGGATTCACCCTGCGCTCTGCCGGCGAACCGGATTCCGGCGCCGTGACCACCGTCCTGTCCCACGGCTCCCGCCTGACGGTTGTCGGTGAAGCCTGTGGCCAATTGCCAGGCCGGCACCATCGTTCCGCCGGCGAGGTGACACTGCCATGAGCAAATCCAAGGTGTTTCTCTGCCGTTGCGAAGACGTCACCCTGCATGAGTTCAAGGAAGCCTACGCGGAAGGTTTTACCGAGTTGGAATCCCTGAAGCGGTACACCGGGGTCGGCACCGGTTTCTGCCAGGGCAAAGGCTGCCTGAGTGAAGCCGCCGAACAACTCGCCACCCTGCGCGACATCGAGCCGGCCGAGGTTCGCCTGACCAACATCCGGCCGCCGGCCGAACCGTTGACCTTTGCCCAGATCGCGGCCCTCGATGTCCCGCAGCCGGCCGACGAACCCGGGAGGGACACATGATCCCCCTGTCCAGCGGGCCGTTGCCCGCCACCGCGGACGCGGTCATCATCGGCGGCGGCATCAACGGGTTGACCACCGCCCGGGAGCTGGTGCGAGAAGGCCTGAAGAACATCGTGGTCCTGGAAAAGAACTACATCGGCAGCGGTTCGACCGGCCGGTGCGGCGGCGGCATCAGGCAGCAGTGGACCACCGAGGAGAACATCCGCCTGGCGCAGGAAAGCGTCGCCATGTACGAAAACATGTCGGCGGAACTGGGCTACCAGGTTTTCTTCCGGCAGGGCGGCTACCTGATGATCACCGAAAGCGAGAACGACCTTCCCGCCCTGCGCGACGCGGTGGCCCTGCAGAACCGCTGCGACGTGCCCACGGAATTCCTGCAGCCCGAGGAATGCCTCGAACTCGTTCCGGATCTGGACATTTCCCGCCTCAAGGGCGCCACCTTCTGCCCCAAGGACGGCACTGCCTATCCCTTCGCCGTGGTCTGGGGTTACGCCCGGGCCTGCCACCGCGCCGGCGTGAAGATCTTCATCCGCTCCCGGGTGACCGGCATCACCGCCGACGGCGGTCGCATCCGCACCGTGCACACCGACCGGGGGGACATCGCCACCGAACGGGTGATCAACTGCGCCGGCCCCTGGGCCCGCTCGCTGGCCGCCATGGTCGGCGTGCAGCTGCCCAACAAGCAGGAACGCCACGAGATCATGGTCAGCGAATCGCTCAAGCCGTTCCTGGACCCCATGGTGATCTCCATCACCAACGGCATCTATTTCAGCCAGAGCATGCGGGGGGAAATCGTGGGCGGTATCGGCGATCCCGCCGAACCGGGCCTGGAAAGTCCCGAGCTCTTCGACACCCGCAGCCAATTGCGCTTCGCGGTGAGGTTCGCCCAGGCCCTGCTGCGCTACTATCCCCGCGCCGGACAGGTCAAAATGATGCGGCAGTGGGCGGGCATGTACGACGTCACGCCGGATCACCGCCCCATCCTGGGCGGTGTGCCGGGGTTGGACGGTTATTTCCATATCTGCGGCTTCAGCGGACACGGGTTCATGCTGGGACCGGTGACCGGGCGCCGGATGGCCCGCTTCATCACCAGCGGACGGCCCGATGACATCATCACCAGTCTTTCCCTGGACAGGTTCGAAAAAGGCGACCTCAAACCGGACGCCTTCGTGGTGGGTTGAGGAAACTCAGACCAGATCGCCGAGGGCCTTCTCCAGTTCCGCGAACTCGAATTTGAAGCCGGCCGCCTTCAGGACGTTCGGAACCACCCGCTGGCTGTCCAGCAGGATGCCCGCCATTTCCCCCAGCGCCAATTTCAGGATGAACCCGGGTACGGGCATGAAGGCGGGCTTGCCGACGGCCCTTCCCAGGGCCCCGGCAAATTCCTTCTGGCGGGGAGGATCCGGGACGGCGGCATTCACCGGCCCGGCGAGGTCCTTTTGATCCAGGGCAAAGATGAGGAGCCGGGCCAGATCCCGGATGTGGATCCAGGGAAAATACTGGTTTCCCAGGCCCAGCGGACCGCCCATCCCCAGGCGAAAAGCGGGCAGCATCCGGGGCAGGGCTCCGCCCTCGGCGGCAAGGACGACACCCACCCGGATCAGGGCCACCCGGACATTTTCCCGGTCGGCCTTCATGGCGGTGTGCTCCCATTCCAAGGCCAGGCGGGACAGGAAGCCCGCCCCCGGTTCACTATTTTCGCCCAGGGCGGAATCACCCCGGTCGCCGTAATACCCCACCGCCGAGGCACTCACGAAAACCATGGGCTGGTCGCAGGCAGCCAGGGCCGCCACCACATTCCCCGTGGTCGACAGCCTGGAGCGCCGGATGCGCTGTTTCCTGGACCGGGTCCACAAGCCGTCGGCCACCGGAAACCCGGCGAGATTGATGACGCCGTCACAGGTTCCCAGCCGGTCCTGCCAGTCTCCCGGCATGGTGGGATCACCACCCAGGATCTCGGCTCCCGGCGGCAGGACGGTCCTGGCCCGCGCCGGGTCACGGGTCAGGCACAGGACCTCATCCCCCCTGTCCAGCAGCAAGGGAATAACGGCCCGGCCAACCAGACCGGTTCCCCCGGTGACAAATACTCTCATCCCCACCCCTTTGCTTACTCCTGGCCCGGATTCACATTGGACGGACGTCCCCCCGGAAACAGGACATTACTCCAGTTGCCGCGGGGTGTCCAGCCACCCGGTTTGCCTGTGGCGGCATTTGTCCTATTTTGGGCAAACCAACGAGGGAATCAAACCGGCGGGGAGCTGTCATGGAATACCAGAATTTCGATTGTGAGATCGCGGACGGTTGCGCCACCGTTCGCATGATCGGGCCAGGCGCTCCGGACATGGGCGATCTGTGTGACGAATTCGTGGACCTGATGCTCCGGCTCCAGGAGGACCGCGCCGTGCGGATGATCCTGTTCACCGACGGGGATCACGCCTTTGAACTGCATCACCATCTCGACGATCTTTCCCAGGCCCACCAGAACGACCGGGGGTTCGAGGTCCTGGCCGCGGACGAGGAGATATCCCGCCGGATCGTGACCATGATCGGGGAAACAACCAAACCCGTCGTGGCGGCCACCCGCGGGGACATCCGCTACCTCGGCCTGGGTTTTTTCATGGCCGCGGACATCCGCCTGGCCTCGGACAAGGCCAGCTTCACCACCCAGGACATGTCCGGCGGATTGCTGCCCGGCTGGGGTCTGTTGCACATCCTGCCCCGCCTGATCGGTCCCGGGCGCAGCCTGGAATACCTGTGGTCCGGACGAACGGTCGGGGCGAAAGAGGCCTACCGGATGGGTCTGGTCGACCGCCTGATAGACGACGAGGTCTGGGAAGAGGAACTCGACCGGTTCACCGAGCGCATGCGGCGCCTGCCCCAGCCCGCGGTCCAGCTGACCAAGCTGGGCATCCAGCAGGCGGGCAACCTGGACCTGACCAGCATGCTTTCGGTGGAGTGGGAATCCCAGCAGCAGTGCTGGACCTCGCTGGAGACATCCGAAGGGTTGCGGGCCTGGCAGGAAGGACGGGATCCCGAACTGGAAGCGGCGCCGTCCGGAGAAGACGACCAGTAAACCTGCCTTCATACGATTGCCCTGATCGTATCGACCGCAAAATAAAACGGCCGCCCGGAAGGCGGCCGTTTTAATTGTTGCCGCTGAATCAGCGGCCTTGGTCGGAAAAACCGTCCGTTTACCGGAACAGGCTCTTCACGCTGCCGAAGGAGCTTTCTTCGACACCGACGGGTCCCGTGCAGTCGCCGTTGTACGTCAACTGGGGAATCCAGGTATCATGACCCAGGGGATCACCCAGGGCCGGGTGCAGTTCCACACCAGTGCTACCGGAGGCCTCGAGGTAAGCCGGAGGACCCTGGATGGGGTCGATCAGGCTGAAGTAGACGCCTTCGATGAAAGCCAGGCTCGGCTGGGACACGTCATTGTAGAAGCTGCTCACCATGAACTGCAGTTCGGCAACGACAACTTCACTGGCAGTCGCCAGCATCGGGGCGGGATAACCGACGATGAATTCGTCGACGCGGGTCGCGGCATTCACATGGTCACCATAAACGGTTTCGCCAAGCTTCATCATGTTGGAGTAGGTGATCTTGGCTTCCCAACCCCAAACCTCGTCGTTGGTCAGCTTGGACAGGACAACGTAGGTGGTGAAAGGAGTGTCTTCGCCAATGGTACCACAGTTGGGTTCCAGGCCGATGTTGTCAAAGTAGGTGGGGTCCTGGGCGAAAGCGGATCCGCTGAGGGCGAAAGCCACCAAGGTCAAGACAAGAACCATCTTCTTCATTTTGTCGCTCCTCTGGTGAGTGGAGATTAAATTTTGGGGCTACCCATTTTGGACGTCCCCCGGCGAACGAAATCAACCTTGTCCCAAGATTATATCATAACTGAAGCTCATTTACACGAAAAAATGTGGGATTGTTTTCCTTTTTTATCAATCAGCTTTCAAAACCGGAACGGTTCCCCATGACATTAACCCTTTATTTTTTAATGAATTACCAATAAACACCTTAATTATTAATATATCAACCCGGCCCGCATTGATATTCCGCCTCATGGTCCCCTCGTGACCGGATCCGCATTTCAGGGGAGAAATCCGGAAAAATTCCCGCGAAAAAAACTGGCCTCAATTCGACCGCCAAATGATAGTTTTCCCTGTACCGGACAATCCCGTAGCCGGCATGGACCCGCCCGCATACCCTCGGAGGTTATTCCGTGAAGCCAACGGCCACCCCCCAAATCATGATGATCACCCTGATCCTGCTGGCTGCGGCCACCGTCTGCGGCGCGGCGCCGGAGCGTGACCACACCATTGTTCCGGAGGACTATTTCGACCTGATCAGCCTGGGCAACCTGGCCGTCTCCCCCGACGGGAAAACCATCGCCTATACGGAAAGCCGCTGGGGAGAAGGCAAGGAAGGCCGGCACAGCGAGCTGTGGACCGTGGGCCGGGATGGATCCGGTCCGGCGCGCCACACCTTTGACGGCTTCGGTGTTTCTTCCGTGGCCTGGTCGCCGGACGGAAAGACCGTCTACTTCCTGGGCCGGGACAAGGCGGGTCGGGAAAATCCGCCCCACGACGGCAGCCGCCAGGTCTGGCGCCTGGTTCCCGGGGCCGGAGCCCCCGTTCCGGTGACCCGCATCAACGACGGCGTTTCCTCCTTCACCCTGTCCCCGGACGGAACGGTTCTCTATTACACCGTTGCCAAGGAAGAAGTGACGGGCCAGTGGAAGGATCTGCGTGAAAAGTACGCGGACCTGGAATACGGCCACGGGGTGACCCGCTTCTCCGAGGTGCGCAAACTGGACCTGGGCAGCTGGCGGGACGAGGTGGTCCTGCCCGCGGACCGGGTGATCTGGGAAATGTCCCTTTCCCCCGACGGCGCCCGCCTGGGCATGATCACCACCTGTGACAACGAATTGATCTTCAAGGAGGGCTGGTCGCGGGTGGAAATCCTCGACCTCGCCACCGGCGCCGTGACCCGGACCACGAGCCAGGAATGGCGCGCGGATCACCCCTCTCCCTACGGCTGGATCGACGATCTGGCCTGGTCCGGCGACAGCAAGGCGCTGGCCTTCGCCATTTCCTACGACGGGTACGCCACCCGCATCTGGATCACCGAGGAAAAAGAAGGGGCCTGGGGCCTGCAGCTGGTCGATCGTCCCGAAATGGTTTCGTACAACGGTTCCCTGAAGTGGCGGGGTGCCGACCGCACCCTGTGCTACAAGGGCGAAACCATGGGGCGGATCCATGTGTACGGAACAGACAAGGTCGGCGGCGGCAGCCAGGGAAAAACCCGGGTTCTCGCCGGAGGAGACATCGTGGCCGGATCCTTCGACTTCAGTGAACGCGGCGGCGACCTGACCGTCGTGATGGAAACCGTTACCGACGCCAACGACATCTATACCGTCAAGGGCCCGGAGAAACTGGAACGGCTGACCCGGGTCAACCCCCAGGTCGACACCTGGAAACTTCCCCAGATCGAGCACGTCAGCTGGACCGGCGCCGACGGCGACCTTTGTCACGGCATCCTGGAACTGCCGCCGGGATACCAGGAAGGGGACGGCCCCCTGCCCACCATCATCGAGCTGCACGGCGGGCCCACCTCGTCGACCAAGTACCGCCTGCGGCTGTGGATCTACGGACGGGCCTTGATGGCGGCCAACGGTTACGCGCTGCTGAGCCCGAACTACCACGGCTCGACCGGGTACGGGGACGAATTCCTGGAAAAACTGATCGGGCGGGAGAATGAGATCGAAGTTACCGACATCACCGCCGGGACCCGCTGGCTGATCGACCAGGGCATCGCCGACCCTGCCCGGATCGGCGTAAGCGGCTGGAGCAACGGCGGGTATCTGACCAACTGCATGATAGTCGCCGAACCGGATATGTTCGCGGCCGCCAGCAGCGGGGCGGGCGTGCTGGACATGGTGATCCAGTGGGGCACCGAGGACACGCCCGGGCATGTCATCAACTTCGTGGAAGGCCTGCCCTGGGAGCAGCCCGGACATTACCAGAGCGCCTCGCCCCTGTACCATCTGGACAAGGTCAAGACCCCGACCCTGATTCATGTCGGCGGAAACGACCCCCGCGTTCCCCCGGCCCACAGCCGGGCGCTGTACCGGGCCCTGAAGCACTATCTGCACGTGCCGACGGAGCTGGTCGTCTACCCGGGCGAGCCCCACGGCCTGACCACCCATGAAAACCGCCTGGCCAAGATGAAGTGGGATCTGGCCTGGTTCGGGAAATACCTGCTGGGCCAGGACGAGGAGTCCCCGGCCGCGGATTGATCGCGGCGGGAGTCGATATTCCAAGGGCCGGACGATTATTCGTCCGGCCTTTTGGGCGAAAAACTCTACCCAAATGCTTGTTTTTCAGGCAATAGGCCTGTTAAAAATTTATCTTGTACGGTTTCGGACATCCCCATATTCTTGGCCTCAGTCAACAAATGTTTACTCCGATCGGGGAGGTTTTTCATGCTGCGTCTCATTTTGCCCGTCGCAGGGGTCATCCTGCTGAGTCCGGGTATCGCGGCTGGCGGCGTTTCCTTCGTCGACTCTTTCGATATTCCCGGCGACGCAGATTACGTCGGTTCCGCAACCTGCCTCGATTGCCACGATGATGTCGGTGAATTCTATATCAACTCACCCCACTCGGTTGAACGCGGGCTGGCCATCCCCGGCACCGGGATCGCCGGCTGTGAAGCATGCCACGGACCTGGCAGCCTCCATGTCGAAGAAGAGGGTGACGGTTTCATCGTCGGACCCGAGGTCCTGGCGGGCCAGGGCCAGGGCGTCAAGGTGGCCATGTGTACCCAGTGCCACACCGACAAGGGGCTGGACTGGACCGGCGGCCCCCATTCGGGCACCGACATCTCCTGCGCCAATTGCCACACCGACCAGGTGCATTTCGCCGGCGGGGTCACCCCGGTTTCGGATTTCCGGAACAAGGGTGAATTCTGCCTGCAGTGCCACCCCGCCCAGGTCGCTGATTTCCGGCTTCCGTTCCGTCATCGTGTCCTCGAGGGCCAACTGGACTGCCAGGATTGCCACGATCCCCACGCGGATTTCGACCAGACCGCCTGGAACGGCCTGAACAGCGTCTGCCTGGAATGTCACGTGGAAATGGAAGGGCCCTTCGTCTACGAACACGAAGGCGTCGCGAGCGAGGACTGCGTAACCTGCCACCGGCCCCACGGTTCGAATCACGACAAGCTGCTGATCACCGAGTCGAACAGCATGTGCCTGCAGTGCCATTTTGAACAGGGTTTCAACTCCGGCGACGGCTGGACGATGGGTGGCATGCCGCACGGTGGTCTGCTGACCGGTGAAGCGCGCTGCTACGATTGCCACACCGAAGTCCACGGATCGAACACCGACCCGAACTTCAAGGCCCAGTAAAGGA